>NZ_JARAYQ010000024.1:0-58055 GCF_033794505.1 Streptomyces sp. MB09-01
GCTCCCCCTCGGCCACCCGCCCCGGCAAGCCCACCTCGACCGGCACCTCGCCGGCCAGCGGAGCCCCCAGCAGCCCCGCCACGGCCTCCGGATCCAGCCCGACGGGGCAGCGGCCCCGTACGACGACGCGCACGTCCCGGGCCACCATCCGCACCCCGGCCGCCACTCGGCCAGCTGCGGCCACCGACCGCAGTTCGCCCGGCACCACCATCAGCACCAGGTCGAGCTGGGCCAGCACCTCGGCCACGGCTTCGTCCACCCGCCGAGGGAGGTCGACGACCACGACCCCGCCCCGGCGGCGCGCGGCGGCCACCACCGACCGCATCGCGGCGGGCGGCACCACCACCCGGTCCCCGCGGTCCCAGCTGAGCACCCGCAGGGCGTGCAGCTCGGGCAGGGACTCCTCCAGCGCTCCGGCGCCGACCCGCCCCCGCGACGCCGCGAAGTCGGGCCAGCGCAGCCCTTCGGCGCTCTCGCCGCCGAGCAGCACGTCCATGCCCCCGCCCAGCGGATCGCCGTCGATGAGGATGGTCCGCTCCCCGGCGCGGGCGGCCCGGACCGCGAGCGCGCATGCGAGGGTGGACGCTCCGGCCCCGCCGGCGCCTCCGATCACCCCGACGGCGAGGGCGGGCCGCCCGGCCCCTTCCACGACGTCGGCGATGCGGTCGACGAGCAGACTCTCGGCATCGGGAAGGCGCAGCACCTCCTCGGCGCCGATCTCCACGGCGCGCTGCCACACGAGGGGGTCGTCCAGGTCCCGGCCGACGAGGAACACCCCGGTCCTGCGCGGGGCGCCGCGCACCCGCCCCGCGGCGTCGTCCCCGACGAGCACGAGCGGCGCGGAATCCCAGCCGACGCCCCCGGCACTTGCGTCGCTTGCGCCGGGCACACCGCCCGCGCCGCTCTGCTCGGGCACCGCGTGGTGCACATGCGGCTCGGCCCCCGCGGCGGCGCACAACCTCAGCAGATCGTCGAGGAGCACGGGATCCTCGGTGACGATCAGCGGCCGGCCGCCGCCGGGCGCGGCCCCGGCCCCCGCTCCCGTGCCCGCCACCACGGACTCCGGCGTTTCACACGACTTCGATCGAGCCACGATCTCCGCCCCCTTCTCACTGCAAATCCAGCACCGCGGACTTCGCGGCTGGAATCACCGTGCAGCGATCAGGAAAAACAAGTGGATCTTGCTCGATAACTGTGGACAACCCGTCGATTGTGAATAACCCGGTCACCCTCGCAGGTGAGTTCCGGAGCGCGGCGGAACCACTACGCACCGTCACGAGTCTGATGTGGTGAGGGGCCTTCGCCGCGTCGGCCCCGCACAAGAGCAGGGCCGGAGGGATGGTCACTTGGGGCCGAAAGCCGGGACGCGAACCGCGTCCGGACATGCGACGACCCCCGCCGGGGGGGAGAGCGGGGGTCGTCCCCACGGTCCGACTCGGGGGGGGAGGAGCCAGACCGGGTTAGCACGGTCGCGAACGATCCGTGACTTCCATGGTGTACCCGAGAGCCCTCTCAGGCAAACCCACGCGCCACACCTTACGCCGAATGGTGGGCGCATATGCTCGGGGCGTGGAAAATCAGCCCTTGCCGCACTCCTCGCCTCGCACCGCAGCCTTCTTCGACCTGGACAAGACGGTCATTGCGAAGTCGAGCACCCTGACGTTCAGCAAGTCCTTCTACCAAGGCGGCCTGATCAACCGGCGAGCCGTGTTGCGCACCGCGTACACGCAGTTCATCTTCCTGGCCGGCGGCGCCGACCACGATCAGATGGAACGGATGCGCGAGTACTTGTCCGGCCTCTGCAAGGGGTGGAACGTGCAGCAGGTGCGGGAGATCGTCGCGGAGACCCTGCACGACCTCATCGACCCGATCATCTACGACGAGGCCGCCTCGCTGATCGAGGCCCACCACACGGCCGGTCGCGACGTGGTGATCGTGTCGACCTCCGGCGCGGAAGTCGTCGAGCCCATCGGGGAGATGCTCGGCGCGGACCGGGTCGTCGCCACGCGCATGGTCGTGGGCGAGGACGGCTGCTTCACCGGTGAGATCGAGTACTACGCGTACGGACCCACCAAGGCGGAAGCGGTGCGCGAGCTCGCGGAGTCCGAGGGGTACGACCTCGCCCGGTGCTACGCCTACAGCGACTCGGCCACCGACATCCCGATGCTGGAGGCCGTGGGACACCCGCACGCGGTCAATCCCGACCGGGCGCTGCGGCGGGAAGCCGTGGCCCGCGAGTGGCCGGTCCTGGTGTTCAACCGGCCCGTGCGGCTCAAGCAGCGGCTTCCCGGGCTGTCGATGCCGACGCGCCCGGCCCTGGTTGCAGCGGCCGCCGTGGGTGCTGCAGCGGCCACGGCCGGGCTGGTCTGGTACGCGAGCCGCCGCCGGGCCAATGCGCTGGCCGCCGCCACGTCTGCCTGATTGTCCTGACCTGCGCGGATACGAGCTGTCCGGTTCACCCGAACTCGCCCCGGAAAGTAAAAAGTGGAGACAGGGGTTTCGCATGGCACCGAAGCGGAGTACAAATAAAGCAACGGCCCGCGAGACCAAAGAACATCCGAGAGGATCATCTTTAAAACGCAGTAAGGCCCACGGACCGAAGCATGAACGCCGAGCACCCACGCGACGTCGACCCGTCGATTACGGGCCAGCCGCACCAGGTAACGGGCAAAGTCCCCGACCTGATGGGCAACTATCGAGGACGCTTGGTAACTGGGCGTGAATGCCAGCGGCGACACCAAAGCAGTACGGTGTCGCCGCAACCCATGTCCGGGGACGATCCGCCCCCCGGCCACAGGCTTCCTCCCCCGCCTTCCGGCCCCGGGTCAGGCCGCGCCGCGCTGGAGGGCCTCGCAGACCGCCGTCGACTCGCGCACCCCGAGCTCGATCGCCCGCCCGCAGTGGGCGATCCAGGCGGACATCCCCTCCGCAGTGCCGGAGACATAGCCCTCGAAAGCGGCCAGGTACGCCTCGCGCCCCTGCTCCGCATGGCCGACCTCCGCCGGACAGATCGCCTTCGGGTCCAGACCGCTGTTGATCAGGACGATGCGCTCGGCCGCCCGCGCGACCAGCCCGTTGTACGAGGCGAAGGGGCGCAGGGCCAGCAGTTCGCCGTGCACCACCGCCGCCGTGACCAGGGCCGGGGCGGATCCGCCCGCGATGATCAGGCGGGACAGTCCGTCCAGCCGGCCGGCGACTTCCTCGGCGCTCGGCAGCGGGAGGTCCACCAGGGGCTCCACCACCTGCTCGCCCGCCAGGCGGGGGCGGCCGACCACGTCCCCCTCCGCTGTCGACCCCGACGCCACCAGGTGCAGCCGCGCGAGGACCCGTAGCGGCGACTGACGCCAGATGCTCAACAGCTGCCCGGCCTCCGCGGTGAGCCGCAGGGCCGCGCCCACCGTCAGCGCCTCCGGCTCCGACCCGAAGTCGGTGCGGCGGCGCACCTCCTCCAGCGCCCAGTCCGCACCGGACAGCGCCGCGCTCCCGCGGGCACCGCGCAGGGCGGCCTCCGAGGTGATCTCACCGCTTCGGCGGCGCATCACCCGGTGCCCGTAGACCCGGTCCACGGCCTTGCGTACGGAATCCACGGACTCGGGGACACCCGGGAGCCCCGTCAGGGCGACCAACGGGTCAGCAGCGCTACTCATAAGTAGGGAGCCTACGCACTGCGCACCCATAGCACCGACCCCTCCTTGGAGTGGTCTTCTTCACTCACCTCGACAACACCGTGCTACTGACCCACTACGCTTGGTGAACATGAAGATCGCTTTCGTGGGAAAGGGCGGCAGCGGCAAGACGACGCTGTCCTCCCTCTTCATCCGCCACCTCGCCGCCAATGAAGCCCCCGTCGTCGCGGTGGACGCCGACATCAACCAGCACCTGGGCGCCGCGCTCGGCCTCGGCGAGGACGAGGCCGCCGAACTGCCCGCCCTGGGCGCACACCTGCCCCTGATCAAGGAGTACCTGCGGGGCTCCAACCCGCGCATCGCGTCCGCCGACACGATGATCAAGACCACGCCGCCCGGCCGGGGCTCGCGCCTGCTGCGGGTCATCGAGGACAACCCGGTGTACGAGGCCTGCGCGCGCACGCTGCTGCTGGACGGGGAGCCCGTACGGCTCATGGCCACCGGGCCCTTCACCGAGGCCGACCTCGGCGTGGCCTGCTACCACTCCAAGGTCGGGGCGGTCGAGCTGTGCCTCAACCACCTGGTCGACGGCCCGGACGAGTACGTGGTCGTCGACATGACGGCCGGCTCCGACTCCTTCGCCTCGGGCATGTTCACCCGCTTCGACATGACCTTCCTGGTGGCCGAACCGACCCGCAAGGGGGTCTCCGTCTACCGCCAGTACAAGGAGTACGCGCGGGACTTCGGGATCGCGCTGAAGGTCATCGGCAACAAGGTGCAGGGCCCCGAGGACATCGAGTTCCTCCAGGACGAGGTGGGCGGGGACCTGCTGGTCACCGTCGGGCACTCCGACTGGGTACGGGCGATGGAGAAGGGCCGTCCGGCCGCCTTCGAGCTGCTGGAGGCGACCAACCGGTTCGCCCTCCAGGCGCTCCAGGACGCCGCCGACGACTCGTACGCGCACCGCGACTGGGACCGGTACACCGAGCAGATGGTGCGGTTCCACCTCAAGAACGCGGAGAGCTGGGGCAACGCCAAGACCGGGGTCGACCTGGCGGACCAGATCGACCCCGGCTTCACCCTGCGCGAGGGGGTCGCGAGCACCGCCGGAGGCGAGTCCTTCGTCAGCCCTCGTCCGCACTCTCATCAGCCGGCTCCGCAGCCGGCTTGACGCCCGCGGGGGCGGCCGGCGCCGCCGGCGGCCCCGCGGTCAGGAACTTCGCCCAGCCCTGCTTCGGCGCCTCGCCGACGTCGAGGGTGCGCATCCACTCCAGGGCCTTCGGATCCTGGGCGTCCAGCCAGTCCACCAGCTCGCGGAACGGCACGCAGCGGACCTCCGGCTTCGTGCACATGGTCTTGATGGACTCCTCGACGGCGCGCATGTAGGTGCCGCCGTTCCAGGACTCGAAGTGGTTGCCGATGATCAGCGGCGCACGGTTGCCCTGGTAGACGCGGTCGAACGCCTCCCGCAGGCCGTCGCGCATCTGGTCGCCCCAGTACGCGTGCTGCGAGGGATCTCCCTGCGAGGTCGTCCCGGACTGGTTGACCATGTAGTTGTAGTCCATGCTCAGGGTGTCGAAGGCGCGGCCCGGCATGGGCACCAGCTGGAGCGGGACGTCCCAGAGTCCGTCCGTCTTCTTGGGCCAGATCTGCTTGCTGATGCCGCTGGAGTCGTAGCGGAAGCCCATGTCCTTCGCCGCCAGCATGAAGTTCTTCTGGCCTTCGAGGCAGGGGGTGCGGGCGCCGATGAGCTCCTTGTCGTAGTCGAAGGGGAGCGCCTCCATGGTCTTCAGGCCGGCATTGGTCTTCCAGTTCTTGACGAAGGACTTCGCCTGGTTGATCTCGCTCTTCCACTCGTCCACGGACCAGGTGCCGACGCCGCCGTCCGGCCCGCAGAAGTGCCCGTTGAAGTGGGTGCCGATCTCGTTCCCCTCGAGCCAGGCGGCGCGGACCTGGGTGGCGGTGTCCTTGATGCCCTGGAGGTCGCCGAAGCCGATGTCGGAGCGGCCGGGCGCGTGCTGCGGCGCGGTGTAGAGGGAACGTTTCTCCTCGGGGAGCATGTAGACGCCGCTGAGGAAATAGGTCATGCGGGCGTTGTACTGCTTGCCGACCTCGCGGAAGTGCGAGAAGAGTTTCTGGCTGTCCTCGCCGGCCCCGTCCCAGGAGAACACCACGAACTGCGGCGGCTTTTCGCCGGGCTTGAGCTTCTGCGCCTTCTGCACGTTCGGCTGGGGGCCGGTGTACGCCGTCGAACCGTCGCCGATGGGCCGGTTGACGCTGCCGGGGGCCTCGGGGGCGTTGCCCTTCCGCGCGTTCGGGGCCCCCGGCCTCGGGGACTTGGCGGATTCCGAGGCACTGCACCCGGCAACTCCCAGGACCAGCGCCGTGGCGACCAGGCCGCCGGCGATCTTCTTCGTGGCGGCGATCATCCGCCCCACCTCTCCCTCGCAGTTCCATCGCAGGTCTTCCGTGCCGCAACGTCCCACGCGGGCAACTTTGAGGAAGGTATGACAAGCCGGACAAAATGCTTAATCACTCTTGAGTGCTAATTCATGCGCCATTTGCCCGTATTATCCACCACTTGCCTTTACTCTCCATTACCATCCATTTACCGAGTGTTGAGACTCCCGCCGCTTCATCCCTCCCCCAGAGGAGACGGGAACCTATGACAGCCAGCTCCCCCACACGCACGACCGACCAGATCCGCAAAGACCTACCCGCGGACCTCTCCGCCTCAATCGCCGTCTTCCTGATCGCCCTGCCCCTCTCGCTCGGCATCGCCCTGGCCACCGGCGCCCCCCTCCAGGCGGGGCTGGTCGCCGCGGCGGCCGGCGGGATCGTCGCCGGGCGGCTCGGCGGCGCACCGCTCCAGGTCAGCGGCCCCGCAGCCGGACTCACCGTGGTCACCGCCGAGTTGATCCAGCACTACGGGTGGCGCACCACATGTGCCATCACCGTGCTCGCAGGCCTCTGCCAGCTCGGCCTCGCCGCACTCCGCACCGCCCGCTCGGCGCTCATGGTCAGCCCGGCCATCGTGCACGGCATGCTCGCCGGCATCGGCGTGACCATCGCCCTGGCCCAGCTGCACATCGTGCTCGGCGGCACACCGCAGAGCTCCGCCGTGGCCAACGTCATGGGCCTGCCCGGCCAGTTGGCCGACCTGCACCCGGTCGCGCTCGGGGTCAGCGTGCTGACCCTGATCGTCCTGCTCGGCTGGCCGCGGCTGCCCGGGCGGGCGGGCGGTGCCCTGCGCAAGGTGCCGGCAGCGCTCGCCGCCGTCGCCACGGCCACCGTCTTCGCCACCCTGGCCGGGCTCAGCCTGCCCCGGGTGGACCTGCCGTCCTGGAGCAGCCACGCCCTGCCCGAGCTGCCCGAGGGGCCGGTCCTCGGAATCATCGCCGCCGTACTGACCATCACCCTGGTCGGCAGCGTCGAGTCCCTGCTCTCCGCGGTCGCGACCGACAAGCTGATCGCCTCCGAGCGACGTACGGGCAACCGGCCGCCGCGCGCCGACCTCAACCGGGAACTGCGGGGGCAGGGCGCGGCGAACATCGTCTCCGGAGCCCTGGGCGGACTGCCCATCACGGGCGTGGCCGTCCGCAGCGTGGCGAACGTCAAGTCCGGTGCGGTCAGCCGGAAATCGGCCATGATGCACGGACTCTGGGTGCTCCTCGCGGCCGGACTCCTGGTCCCGGTCCTCGACCTGATCCCGCTGGCCACACTGGCCGCGCTGGTGATGGCCGTGGGCGTGCAGATGGTCAGCATCACCCACCTGCGCAGTGTCACCCGTCACCGGGAGATCCTCGTCTACGGCACGACCATCGTGGCCGTGGTGCTCGGCGGGGTCCTGGAGGGCGTGGCCATCGGCATCGCGGTGGCCGTCGCCCTTGCCCTGCACCGGCTCGCCCGGACCCGGATCACCATGGAACGGCTGGACAGCGGGATCCACCGGGTACAGGCGCGCGGACAGTTGACCTTCCTCGCGGTACCGCGGCTGAGCCGGGTGCTGAACCAGATTCCGCACGACGCGCACGCGGTGATCGAGCTGGACGGCTCCTTCATGGACCACGCGGCCTACGAGACGCTGCACGACTGGCAGGAGTCCCACCTGGCGCACGGGGGCTCGCTGGAGGTCACCGGCCGCTCCGGCTCGGCGACGCTGACCTCGGGCGACGCCGACCCGGCCGAGGGCGCCGACGACACCGACGACGCAGGCGGCTCCGACGGGACCCCCGGGGCGACCGCGGACGGGATGCACGCGGCCCACGGCGCCGACCGCTCCCGGCGCGCGGCCCAGCGCGGGGTGCACCAGTGCTGCCGGCCCTGGACCCCTTGGCAGAACCACTGCGACCACCGCCCCACGGGGACCCGTACGCCGACGGCCGCGGCCATGGCAGCAGCTGCCGCCGGGGCCTCCGCGGCCGAAGCCCCCACGCCGGAGCCCCGGCGGCGGGGCGCCGGCCAACTGGCCAGCGGGATCAGCGCCTTCCAGCGGGACACCGCCCCCCACGTGCGGGACGAACTGGCCCGGCTCGCCCGCGAGGGGCAGCGACCCTCCCAGCTCTTCCTCACCTGCGCGGACTCCCGCCTGGTGACCAGCATGATCACGGCCAGCGGCCCGGGCGATCTGTTCACCGTCCGCAATGTCGGCAATCTGGTTCCGCTGCCCGGCGCGGAGTCCACGGACGACTCCGTGGCGGCGGCGATCGAGTACGCCGTGGACGTGCTGAAGGTGGACAGCATCACCGTGTGCGGGCACTCGGGCTGCGGGGCCATGCAGGCCCTGCTCAGCTCCGCGCCCGGCGTTCCGATGACCCCGCTGCGCCGCTGGCTGCGGCACGGGCTGCCCAGCCTGGAGCGGATGGCCAGCCGCCACCACGCCTGGGCCCGGATCTCGGGCCGGCTCCCGGCGGACGCGGTGGAGCAGCTGTGCCTGACCAACGTGGTCCAGCAGCTGGAGCACCTGCGGGCGCACGAATCCGTGGCCAGGCGGCTCGCCGAGGGCACCCTGGAGCTGCACGGGATGTACTTCCACGTGGGCGAGGCGCAGGCCTACCTGCTGTCCGAGGGCGAGGACTTCTTCGACTGCCGCGTCTTCGACACCGTGGGCCAGCACGCCTGAACCGCGCCACGCCTGCACCACGACGCCTGCACCACGACACCTGAATCACGACACCTGAACCACGGCACGCCTGCACCACGACACCCCTGAAGCCCAGCGCCCGTGAACCGATAGCCTCCCGTATCCGTGCAACCGTGCGGCCTCTTCCCGCCCCCCTGCAGCGAGAAGAGGCCTTCGCGCGTCGTTCTCGTGCGGGGCCGATCGTGATATAGGTCTAAACCAATTCTCGGCTACCCCTTGTCACCTGGGCCGCTGACTGATGAGCTATGCCCGGGGACACAACGGACACCCTGGGAAAGGGAGATGTCGTGAGCAATGAGAGCCTGGCCAATCTGCTCAAGGAGGAGCGGCGGTTCGCACCGCCTGCCGATCTGGCCGCCGCCGCCAATGTGACAGAGGCTGCGTACGCACAGGCCGACGCGGACCGGCTGGGCTTCTGGGCCGAGCAGGCCCGGCGGCTGACCTGGGCCACCGAGCCGACCGAGACGCTCGACTGGACGAATCCGCCCTTCGCGAAGTGGTTCGCGGACGGCAAGCTGAACGTTGCCTACAACTGCGTGGACCGCCACGTCGAGGCCGGCAACGGCGACCGCGTCGCCATCCACTTCGAGGGCGAGCCCGGCGACAGCCGCGCGATCACCTACGCCGAGCTCAAGGACGAGGTCTCCAAGGCCGCCAACGCCCTGACCGAGCTCGGTGTCGAGGCGGGCGACCGCGTCGCCGTCTACCTGCCGATGATCCCCGAGGCGGTCGTCGCGATGCTCGCGTGCGCCCGCGTCGGCGCCGCGCACTCCGTCGTCTTCGGCGGCTTCTCCGCCGACGCCGTCGCCTCCCGCATCCAGGACGCCGACGCCAAGCTGGTCATCACCGCCGACGGCGGCTACCGACGCGGCAAGCCCAGTGCCCTGAAGCCCGCCATCGACGAGGCCGTCGCCAAGTGCCCGCAGGTCGAGCACGTGCTCGTCGTGCGCCGCACCGGCCAGGACACCGCCTTCTCCGAGGGCCGTGACGTGTGGTGGCACGACGTGGTCGGCCGCCAGTCCGCCGAGCACACCCCGCAGCCCTTCGACGCCGAGCACCCGCTCTTCATCCTCTACACCTCGGGTACCACGGGTAAGCCGAAGGGCATCCTGCACACCTCCGGCGGCTACCTCACGCAGGCGGCGTACACCCACCACGCGGTCTTCGACCTGAAGCCGGAGACCGACGTCTACTGGTGCACCGCCGACATCGGCTGGGTGACCGGGCACTCCTACATCGTCTACGGGCCGCTCTCGAACGGCGCCACCCAGGTGATGTACGAGGGCACGCCGGACACCCCGCACCAGGGCCGCTTCTGGGAGGTCGTGCAGAAGTACGGCGTCACCATCCTCTACACGGCGCCCACGGCCATCCGTACGTTCATGAAGTGGGGCGACGACATCCCCGCGAAGTTCGACCTGTCGAGCCTGCGCGTGCTGGGTTCGGTCGGCGAGCCGATCAACCCCGAGGCCTGGATCTGGTACCGCAAGCACATCGGCGGCGACCGCTGCCCGATCGTGGACACCTGGTGGCAGACCGAGACCGGCGCGATGATGATCTCCCCGCTGCCGGGCGTCACGGCCACCAAGCCGGGCTCCGCACAGCGCGCCCTGCCCGGAATCTCCGCCACCGTCGTGGACGACGAGGCGCACGAGGTCCCGAACGGCGGAGGCGGCTACCTGGTCCTCACCGAGCCGTGGCCTTCGATGCTGCGCACCATCTGGGGCGACGACCAGCGGTTCATCGACACCTACTGGTCGCGCTTCGAGGGCAAGTACTTCGCCGGCGACGGTGCCAAGAAGGACGACGACGGGGACATCTGGCTGCTCGGCCGGGTGGACGACGTGATGCTGGTGTCCGGCCACAACATCTCGACCACCGAGGTCGAGTCGGCGCTCGTCTCGCACCCCTCGGTAGCCGAGGCGGCCGTGGTCGGCGCCAACGACGAGACCACCGGCCAGGCCATCGTGGCCTTCGTCATCCTGCGCGGCAGCGCGTCCGAGACCGAGAGCCTGGTCGCGGACCTGCGCAACCACGTGGGCACCACGCTCGGCCCGATCGCCAAGCCGAAGCGGATCCTGCCCGTCCAGGAGCTGCCGAAGACCCGCTCAGGCAAGATCATGCGCCGTCTGCTGCGGGACGTGGCGGAGAACCGTGCGGTCGGTGACGTCACCACGCTCGCCGATTCCTCGGTCATGGACCTGATCCAGAGCAAGCTCCCGGCCGCCGGCAGCGAGGACTGACGCCAAGGCACCGAGGCATACGGAAAGGGGCATCCGGCACGCGACGCGCCGGGTGTCCCTTTCGCGCATAAAGTGAAGATCACCGGATGCACCCTCGCGTACACCCTGTAAAATATTGAAAGCGTAAAGAAAGACCACAGGGTGCGCCGGGAAGTCTGGTCGGCAATGAGCTTCGCCATGCCGTCCAACCGACCCCGGAGGTGCCCCCTCGTGGCAGCGCACAACCCCACCGACCGCCAGAGCCGCAAACTGCTCGGCCGGCTCTCGCTGCCCGAGCGCCGCTTCATCGCCGATGCCCTGCGCACCGAGACGGTCGGCGGCGTACTCCTGCTCGCGGCCGCGGTCGCCGCCCTGATCTGGGCGAACACCCCACCCCTGACGGACAGCTACCAGGCGGTCCGGGACTTCCACCTCGGCCCGAGCTCCCTAGGCCTGGACCTCTCGATCCAGCACTGGGCGGCCGACGGGCTCCTCGCGATCTTCTTCTTCGTCGCCGGCATCGAGCTCAAGCGCGAGCTGGTCGCGGGCGATCTGCGCGATGCCAAGGCGGCCGCCCTCCCGGTGATCGCCGCCGTCTGCGGCATGGCCGTGCCCGCGCTGGTCTACGTACTGGTCAACGCGCTCGGCAACGGCGCGATGGACGGCTGGGCGGTCCCGACCGCCACCGACATCGCCTTCGCGCTCGCCGTCCTCGCCGTCCTCGGCACCTCCCTGCCGTCGGCCCTGCGGGCCTTCCTTCTGACGCTCGCGGTCGTCGACGACCTCTTCGCCATCATGATCATCGCGGTGTTCTTCACCAGCGAGATCGACTTCCTGGCGCTCGGCGGCGCACTCGTGGGCCTGGCCCTCTTCTGGTTCCTGCTGCGCCGGGGCGTCCGCGGCTGGTACGTCTACGTCCCGCTCGCGCTGGTCATCTGGGGCCTGATGTACAACAGCGGCGTCCACTCCACCATCGCCGGCGTCGCCATGGGCCTGATGCTTCGCTGCACCCGCAGGGAGGGCGAGGAGCATTCCCCCGGCGAGCACATCGAGCACCTGGTCCGGCCCATCTCGGCCGGTCTCGCCGTGCCCCTCTTCGCGCTGTTCTCCGCCGGGGTCTCGCTCTCCGACGAGGCCATCGCGCAGGTGTTCACCCGGCCCGAGACCCTCGGCGTGGTCCTCGGCCTCGTCGTCGGCAAGGCCGTGGGCATCTTCGGCGGCACCTGGCTGGCCGCCCGGTTCACCAAGGCCGAACTGAACGAGGACCTCGCCTGGCCCGACGTGCTCGCCGTGGCCTCGCTCGCCGGCATCGGCTTCACCGTCTCCCTCCTGATCGGCGAGCTCGCCTTCGCCGGTGACCCGGTCCTCACCGACGAGATCAAGGCCGCCGTGCTGATCGGCTCGCTCATCGCCGCCGTGATCGCGGGCATCATGCTCAAGCTCCGCAACCGCACCTACAGGGCGCTCACCGACGCCGAGGAACGGGACGAGGACCACGACGGCATCCCGGACATCTACGAGGAGCACAACCCCGAGTACCACCTGAGGATGGCCCGGATCTACGAGGACCGGGCCGCGGAACACCGCCGCAAGGCCGAGAGCGCGGCTGCCGCGGCGCTCCAAAGCGCGGCCGGGTCCACCACCGAGGGCGACCGTCCGGCATGATCTGACTGACGATGCAGGACAGCCGCACGGCAGCAGACGACAGAGGGAGAGAGCGATGAGCGCAGTGGACCAAGAGGCGCAGGGAGCCGAGCGCACACTCGGCCAACTGGTCGCCTCGGCCACCGCCGAGATGTCCGCCCTGGTGCACGACGAGATCGCCCTCGCCAAGGCGGAGATCCGCGAGGACGTCAAGCGCGTGGGCAGCGGCTCCGCCTCCCTCGGCGTCGCAGGTGTGTTCGCGGTCTTCTCGCTTCCGGTGCTGACCTTCGCCGCGGCGTACGGGATCCACAACCTCGGGCTCGGGCTCGCCTGGTCCTTCCTCATCGTCGGCGGTGCGTTCCTGCTCATCGCCGGCGTGCTCTCGCTGATCGCGGTGCGGAAGTTCAAGAAGATCAAGCCGCCGGAGAAGTCCATCGCCTCCGTCAAGCAGACCGCCGCACTGGTCGGGACCGTCAAGCCTCACCCGCGGCCGGTGAGTGACCAGGCTGTGGGTGTGGCACGCTCGTCCTCATGACAGCGCCCACGCCGGATTCCAGCATTCCCCCCACAGCTGCCACGGCGGTAAGGCTCGACCTCCCCGGCGGGCAGGCGGTGACGCACCGGGACGTCGCCGCGAACGGCGCCCGTTTCCACGTCGCCGAACTCGGCGACGGGCCGCTGGTGCTGCTGCTCCACGGCTTCCCGCAGTTCTGGTGGACCTGGCGGCACCAGCTGACCGCGCTCGCCGACGCCGGGTACCGGGCGGTCGCGATGGACCTGCGCGGGGTGGGCGGCAGCGACCGCACCCCGCGCGGCTACGACCCGGCCAATCTGGCCCTCGACATCACCGGGGTCGTACGGTCCCTCGGCGAGCCGGACGCCGCCCTCGTCGGGCACGACCTCGGCGGGTACCTCGCCTGGACGGCGGCCGTGATGCGGCCCAAGCTGGTGCGCCGGCTCGTCGTCTCCTCCATGCCGCACCCGCGCCGCTGGCGCTCGGCGATGCTGTCGGACTTCGGGCAGACGCGGGCCAGTTCGCACATCTGGGGCTTCCAGCGGCCGTTCGTCCCCGAGCGTCAACTCGTCGCAGACGGCGGGGCCCTCGTAGGGGACCTGATCCGGGACTGGTCGGGGCCGCGGCCGCCCGAGGAGGAGGACCTCGCCGTGTACCGGCGGGCCATGTGCATCCCGTCCACCGCGCACTGCTCGATCGAGCCGTACCGCTGGATGATGCGGTCGATGGCGCGGCCCGACGGGCTGCAGTTCAACCGGCGGATGAAGCGGCCGGTGCGGGTTCCGACGCTGCACCTGCACGGCTCGCTCGACCCGGTGATGCGGACGCGCAGTGCGGCCGGGTCCGGGGAGTACGTCGAAGCCCCTTACCGGTGGCGGCTGTTCGACGGGCTCGGGCACTTCCCGCACGAGGAGGACCCCGTGGCCTTCTCGACGGAGCTGGTGAACTGGCTGAAGGATCCCGAGCCGGACCGCTGAGCCGGACCGCCGCCCCGCCCTCCGGTCAAACCCGATCGTCCTGTGAAAGTCGGACAGTTCGCTCGTACGCTCGTCTTACGAGCATTCAATTGCCTGGCGCATAGGCCAATTGGCCGCCCCTGACGGGGTTACCGACCTTGGGGCACGGGCACAGCTCGGAGTATGAGCTGGACGCACGACTACGGTGACACCGCGCACGAACACCGCTCGGCGGCTACGCCGGGCACCCACGAGAGGGCCGGCCGCCACGGCCACGACCTCCGCCTCGGGATTCCGCGCATCCTGCGCCGCCGGGCCCGCTGGGTCTCGGCGCGCCTGCGCCATCCACGGACGTAGGGGCCCGGCGGGCGCGGTGCCTCAGAGGGCGCAGCCCTGGCTGTTGACCCGGCGGTCGGCGACCTTGCCGGTCTGGATGTCGTCGCGGATCTCGTCCACCGTCAGCGCGTAGCCGGTGTTCGGGTCGTCGAGGGACTTCGCGAAGACGACCCCGTACACCTTGCCGTCGGGGGTCAGCAGCGGGCCGCCGGAGTTGCCCTGGCGGACGGTCGCGTACAGCGAGTAGACGTCCCGTCGGACAGTACCGCGGTGGTAGATGTCCGGTCCGTTGGCATTGATCCGGCCGCGGACGCGGGCGGCGCGGACGTCGTACGCGCCGTTCTCCGGGAAGCCGGCGACGATCGCGTCGCTGCCGCTCGTCGCGTCCTTCTCGGTGAACTCCAGCGCCGGCGCCTTCAGCTTGGGCACGTCCAGTACGGCGATGTCGCGCTCCCAGTCGTAGAGCACGACCTTGCCGTCGTAGAGCTTGCCCTCGCCGCCGATCTGGACGGTCGGCTCGCCGACCCCGCCGACGACGTGCGCGTTGGTCATCACCTTGCCGGGCGCGAAGACGAAGCCCGTGCCCTCCAGCACCTTGCTGCAGCTGGGCGCGGTGCCGACGACCTTCACGATCGAGCGCTTGGCCTGCTCGGCCACGGGGCTGATCGCGAGCGCCGGATCGGGCGCCCTGACCTCGGTGATCGGCTCGTTGGAGAACGGGGTGAACACCTGCGGGAAGCCGTTGCGCGCGAGGGTGGAGCTGAAGTCCAGGAACCAGGAGTTCGCCTGGTCGGGCAGCACCCGCGACACGCCGAGGAGCACCTTGGAGTTGCGGACCTCCTTGCCCAGGGTGGGCAGTGAGGTCCCGGCGAGCAGCAGTCCGATGAGCCAGGCCACCAGCAGCATGGCGACCACGTTGACCAGGGCGCCGCCGGTCGCGTCGAGGGCGCGCGCCGGTGACCAGGTGATCTGGCGGCGCACCCGGTTGCCGAGGTGGGTGGTCAGGGCCTGGCCGATCGAGGCACAGACGATGATCACGACGACGGCGATGACGACGACGGTGGTGGACACCTGGGTGCCGTTGTCCGTCACCCGGTCCCAGACCAGAGGGATCAAGGACACGGCGATGAGGCCACCGCCGAGGAATCCGATCACCGACAGGATGCCGACGACGAACCCCTGGCGGTAGCCGACGATCGCGAACCACACGGCGGCGAGCAGCAACAGGATGTCCAGCACGTTCACGTGGGCCACCGTCTCATGCGCGCCAGTCGAGCGGGACCTGGCGCGTGCGGTCCCAGGGGCGCTCCCAGCCCGCGAAGTGCAGGATCCGGTCGATCACTCCGGCGGTGAAACCCCAGACCAGAGCCGATTCGACGGTGAATCCCGGCCCCTGGTGGCCGGCCGGGTGGACGGCCATGACCCGGTGTTCGGGATCCGTGAGATCGGCCACGGGAACCGTGAAGACCCGCGCCGTCTCGGCCGGGTCCACGACGCCGACCGGGCTGGGGGTGCGCCACCAGCCGAGGACCGGGGTCACGACGAACTCGCTGACCGGGATGTAGAGCCTGGGCAGCACACCGAAGAGCTGGACACCGGAAGGGTCGAGTCCGGTCTCTTCCTCGGCCTCGCGCAGCGCGGCGCGCAGCGGGCCGGTGGTGTGCGGATCGCCGTCTTCCGGATCCAGCGCGCCACCGGGGAAGGACGGCTGCCCCGCGTGCGAGCGCAGGGTGCCGGCGCGCTCCATGAGGAGCAGCTCGGGACCGCGGCGGCCCTCCCCGAAGAGGACGAGCACGGCGGACTGCCGCCCGCGGCCGTCCTCGGGCGGCAGGAACCGGCTCAGCTGCCGCGGCTGCACGCTCCGGGCGGCCTCGACGACGGGATCGAGCCAGGCGGGCAGGCCGTGCGTGCTGAGCGCGATGCCGTCGCCCTCGCGGGCTGCCGTCGCAGCCTCGTCCCGTGTACCGCTACCGCTACCGCGCGTCATAGGCATCCCCGTCCGTGATCTCCCACACCGCCAAACGCAGTGCGGGTACCGATTGGTTCCTCAGGTGCAGCGCCACTGCAGGGGTCCGCCCGGGACCGCTCAGGACGGCGCCGGAGCGCCCCCCAGCGGCGGCGCGGGGAGGCCCGGGTAGTCCGGGGGCGGGGTCAGCCGCTGGCCCGGCTGGCCGCCCTTCTCGTACCTGAGCAGCTTGGCCGCCTTCTCCGGGTCCGTCTCGCCCTCCCCGTACGCCGGGCAGAGCGGGGCGATCGGGCAGGCCCCGCAGGCCGGCCGCTGCGAGTGGCAGATCCGGCGGCCGTGGAAGACGACACGGTGCGAGAGCATCGTCCACTCGCTCTTCGGGAAGATCGCGCAGATCTCCGCCTCGACCTTCTCCGGGTCCAACTGCTCGGTCCACTTCCAGCGGCGCACCAGTCGGCCGAAGTGGGTGTCGACGGTGATCCCGGGCACGCCGAACGCGTTGCCGAGGACCACGTTCGCGGTCTTGCGGCCCACTCCGGGCAGGGTCACCAGGTCTTCGAGGCGGCCCGGGACCTCCCCGCCGAAGTCGTCCCGCAGGGCCTGCGAGAGGCCGAGCAGGGACTTGGCCTTCATCCGGAAGAACCCGGTCGGCCGGATCAGCTCCTCCAGGTGCTCGGGAGCGGCCGCGGCCATGTCCTCGGGCGTCGGGTAGGCGGCGAAGAGGGCCGGGGTCGTCTGGTTCACCCGCAGGTCGGTCGTCTGCGCGGAGAGCACCGTCGCGACGAGCAGTTCGAAGGGATTGCGGAAGTCGAGTTCCGGATGGGCGTACGGATAGATCTCGGCCAGCTCGCGGTTGATGCGCCGCGCCCTGCGCACCATGGCCAGGCGCGATTCCGGCTTGGCCGCCTTCGGTTTCTTGGCCGAAACTTTGCCCTGGGGGGTGGCCGCAGCCCTCGCGGACGCGTTGACTGGGGCTTGTTCGCCCACGGCTGAATTTTGGGGCGCCGTCACTCCTGCGGACCCCTTGGCCTGTGCTCTCACCGGCTTATTGGACACCCGGCCAGCCTAAGGCCGGCCGCTGACACCCGCCCGGACCTCAGGTAACACCACTCCGATTGGCCTCTCGCCGCACAGCACGCCCGTCCGTCCGGCATCCTTGTGATTGATCGCACTGTTTGAGCCGTCCGGCAAAATGGGGAGCACGGTCCCCTGAGCTGGTCGACATAGGAGAGAGACTCGTGGACGACGTTCTGCGGCGCGCCCCGCTCTTCGCGGCGCTCGATGACGAGCAGGCCGCGGAGCTCCGCGCCTCCATGGGCGAGGTGACCCTCGCACGCGGTGACGCCCTGTTCCACGAGGGCGACCCCGGCGACCGGCTGTATGTCGTGACCGAGGGCAAGGTGAAGCTGCACCGCACCTCCCCCGACGGCCGCGAGAACATGCTGGCCGTCCTCGGCCCCGGCGAGCTGATCGGCGAGCTGTCGCTCTTCGACCCGGGCCCGCGCACCGCCACCGCCACCGCCCTGACCGAGGTCAAGCTGCTCGGCCTCGGCCACGGCGACCTCCAGCCCTGGCTCAACGCCCGGCCCGAGGTCGCGACCGCGCTGCTGCGCGCCGTCGCCCGGCGCCTGCGCAAGACCAACGACCAGATGTCCGACCTGGTCTTCTCCGACGTTCCCGGCCGTGTGGCGCGGGCGCTCCTCGACCTGTCGCGCCGCTTCGGCGTGCAGTCGGAGGAGGGCATCCACGTGGTGCACGACCTCACGCAGGAGGAGCTCGCACAGCTCGTCGGCGCCTCCCGCGAGACCGTGAACAAGGCCCTGGCCGACTTCGCGGGCCGCGGCTGGCTCCGCCTGGAGGCGCGTGCGGTCATCCTGCTGGACGTGGAGCGCCTGGCGAAGCGCTCGCGCTGACGCCCGGTCCCGGCTGTTCGAGGGGGGTCCTGCCCGAGGGGGCGGGGCCCCTTTCGCATGTCCAGGACAAGCCCCCCGCGCCTCGAACGCCTCGGGGGCCGCTCCGTGCACAGTGGAGGCATGGAGCACAGGGGTCTGGACACGTACGGGTACTTCGAGCGCGAGGGCTCCCTCGGGCAGGTCCAGGGGGAGTTCGCGGGCGTCGTGGCGGCCGCCCGCGGGCGGATCCGCGACGCGTACGGGCGGCGGCTGCACAGCGCGTACCTGTACGGGTCCGTGCCGCGCGGGACGGCCCGGCCCGGGCGGTCCGACCTCGACCTCCTGCTGGCCCTGCACCACGAGCCCGCCGACGAGGACCGTGACGCCGCAGAGGTGCTGGCGCGCGGGCTCGACGAGGACTTCCCCGAGATCGACGGCGCCGGCATCCTGCTGTACGGCAAGGACACCCTGCTGAGCGAGGCGGAACGATTCGACCTGGGCTGGTTCCTCGCCTGCCTGTGCACGCCACTGCTCGGCGCGGACCTGGCCGAGCACCTGCCGCGCTACCGTCCGGACAGCCTGCTCGCCCGCGAGACCAACGGCGACCTGGCCGGCCTACTGCCAGGGTGGCGCAAGCGGGTGCGGGAGGCGTCGACCGAGGGCGAACACCGGAGGCTGTGCCGGTTCTTCTCACGGCACCTGGTGCGCACCGGGTTCACGCTGGTGATGCCGCGGTGGGGCGGCTGGACCAGCGACCTCACCGAGTCCGCGGAGATCTTCGGCGGCTACTACCCGGAGCGCGCGGACCAGATGCGCGCCGCCGCCGTCACGGCCCTGGATCCGGTCGCCGACCCGGCCGTGCTGCGCGCGTACGTCGAGGACCTCGGGCCGTGGCTCGCGGACGAGTACACGGCCCGGCACGGCACGAAGACCCCGCGGGACGCGGGCCGGGACAGCGCCTAGGACTTCCTGGTGTCGGCGAGGTCCTCGACGGCCAGCTTGGCCTCGGCCAAGCCCGCGCCGGTGATCTGGCGGTAGGCCTTGATCGCCGAGATCTGCCGGTCGGCCGCGATCAGGGCGCGTACCTCGTCCATGCCCGCCGGCTCCGGCTCCTCTATGCCGAAGTGGTCCAGCACGAGGGCCAGGCGGCGCTCCGTCCGGTCCGCCTTGAGCTGGAGGTTCTTCACGCGCAGCGACACCGTCGAGGTGATCCAGCCGGCGGTTGCGACCAGCATGACGAGCAGGAACACGGTGTTCATTCGGGCCCTCCAGGGATCAATCCGTGATCTTGAAGGTACTCGAGCTGCGCCCGGACGGACCATTCCGCCGCCGGCCACAGGGAGCGGTCCACGTCCGCGTAGACCTGGGCCACGACCGCCTCGGGGGTGACGAACCCGTTCTCGACGGCGGTCTCGACCTGGGCGAGCCGGTGCGCGCGGTGGGCCAGGTAGTACTCGACGGCTCCCTGTGCGTCCTCCAGGACCGGCCCGTGGCCCGGAAGGACGGTGTGCACCCCGTCGTCCACGGTGAGCGAGCGCAGGCGGCGCAGGGAGTCCAGGTAGTCGCCGAGGCGGCCGTCCGGGTGGGCGACGACCGTGGTGCCGCGCCCGAGGATGGTGTCGCCGGTCAGCACGGCCCGGTCGGCGGGCAGGTGGAAGCAGAGCGAGTCGCTGGTGTGGCCCGGCGTCGGGACCACGCGCAGCTCCAGCCCGCCGGTCCGGATCACGTCCCCGGCGGCCAGGCCCTCGTCGCCGAGGCGCAGCGCCGGGTCCAGGGCGCGGACCTTGGTACCGGTGAGCTCGGCGAAGCGGCCCGCGCCCTCGGCGTGGTCGGGGTGGCCGTGGGTGAGCAGGGTGAGGGCGATCCGCTTGCCGGCCTGCTCCGCGGTGGCGATGACCGCCCGCAGGTGTGCGTCGTCCAGCGGGCCGGGGTCGATCACGACGGCGAGGTCGGAGCCGGGCTCGGAGAGGAGCCAGGTGTTGGTGCCGTCCAGGGTCATCGCGGAGGCGTTGGGGGCCAGGACGTTCACCGCGCGGGCGGTCGCCGGCCCGGAGGTGACCACTCCGCGGGGCTGTCCGGGCAGTGCGGCGGCGTCGCTCATGCGGTGCCTCCCGGGCGGCCGAGGCGGACCCGCTTGGTGAACTCGTCGTGGCCCGGCCAGCTGAGCACCACCTCGCCGTCCTCCAGCACGGCCTCGGCCAGCACCGGCGTGAGGTCCTGGGCGGCGGCCGCGGTGAGGGCGTCGACGGCGCTCCCGTACGGCTCCAGGGAGCGCAGCGTGGAGATGGTCGGCGGCATCATCAGCAGCTCGCCCTCGTCGTAGCCGGCAGCCGCGTCGGCCGGGCGGATCCAGACGGTCCGGTCGGCCTCGGTGGAGGCGTTGCGGGTGCGCTGGCCCTCGGGGAGGGCGGCGACGAAGAACCAGGTGTCGTAGCGGCGCGGCTCGAACTCCGGGGTGATCCAGCGGGCCCACGCCCCGAGCAGGTCGGAGCGCAGCCGCAGGCCGCGGCGGTCGAGGAACTCCGCGAAGGACAGCTCGCGGGCGACCAGGGCCTGCCGGTCGGCCTCCCAGTCGTCACCCGTGGTGTCCCCTACGACGGTGTCCGGGGTCTCCCCGGCGAGCAGGACGCCCGCCTCCTCGAAGGTCTCCCGCACGGCCCCGCAGACGATGGCCTGGGCGGTCCCGGCGTCCGTACCGAGCCGGACGGCCCAGTCCTGCTGCGAGGGCCCCGCCCAGCCCACCTGGTGCTCCTCGTCGCGGGGGTCGACCCCGCCGCCCGGATAGGCGTACGCGCCCCCGGCGAACGCCATGGAGGCCCGTCTGCGCAGCATGTGCACGACGGGACCGGCGGGGGTGTCGCGCAGGAGCATCACGGTGGCGGCGCGCCGCGGTGGCACCGGGACGAGGGAGCCGTCCGCGAGCGCGCGGATGCGGTCGGGCCACTCCGGCGGGTACCACTGGCCTCCGGCGGGGGGCTGCTGCTGACCGTGCTGACCATTCGGCATGGCCGGATGCTACGGCCATCCGGCCCGATGTTCGAGGGTCACCTGTCGCGGCGTGCGGCGCGGGCGGGCCGCGCCGTGCTCCCCGGGGCTTCGCCCCGGACCCCGCGCCTCAAACGCCGGAGGGGCTGCATCGCCCTGCAGGCGATCCAGCCCCACCGAAAGGGTCAGGCTCCGGGTACCAGTTCGACCTGGATCTCGATCTCGACCGGGGCGTCCAGCGGCAGGACCGCCACGCCGACCGCGCTGCGGGCGTGGACGCCCTTGTCGCCGAGGACGGCGCCCAGGAGCTCGCTCGCGCCGTTGAGCACGCCCGGCTGGGCCGTGAAGTCGGGGGCCGAGGCGATGAAGCCGACGACCTTCACGACACGCGCGATCTTGTCGAGGTCGCCGACGACCGACTTGACGGCGGCCAGGGCGTTCAGCGCGCACGTGGCGGCCAGCTCCTTGGCCTGCTCCGGCGAGACCTCCGCGCCGACCTTGCCGGTGACCGGCAGGTTGCCCTTCACCATCGGGAGCTGGCCCGCGGTGTACACGTACGCGCCCGAGCGGACGGCCGGCTGGTACGTGGCCAGCGGCGGTACGACCTCGGGCAGGGTCAGGCCGAGCTCGGCCAGCTTCGCGTCGACAGCCCCGCTCATGCCTTCTCCCGCTTCAGGTAGGCCACGAGCTGCTCGGGGTTGTTCGGGCCGGGCACGACCTGGACGAGCTCCCAGCCGTCCTCGCCCCAGGTGTCCAGGATCTGCTTGGTGGCGTGAACCAGCAGCGGGACCGTCGCGTATTCGAACTTCTTGGTCATGGGAGCGAGGGTAGTGCCTGTGGTGCCGAGCCTCCCCCCGGACCGAGTCCAGGGGGGAGGCTCATGCGTGTTCCGGGACGCGAGTGGTTAGGCTCGGACGCTGTGAGCAGGCTCCAGGTGGTCAGCGGCAAGGGCGGCACCGGCAAGACCACGGTCGCCGCGGCACTCGCGCTTGCCCTCGCACGCGAGGGCAAGCGGACTCTTCTGGTGGAGGTCGAGGGCAGGCAGGGACTCGCGCAGCTCTTCGGTGCCGAGGCGCTCCCGTACGAGGAGCGGAAGATCGCCGTCGCGCCCGGCGGGGGCGGCGAGGTCTTCGCGCTCGCCATCGACGCCGAACGGGCGCTGCTGGACTACCTCCAGATGTTCTACAAGCTCGGCTCGGCCGGCCGCGCGCTCAAGAAGCTCGGCGCCATCGACTTCGCGACGACCATCGCCCCCGGACTGCGTGACGTCCTGCTGACCGGCAAGGCGTGCGAGGCGGTGCGGCGCAAGGACAAGGCCGGCCGGTACGTCTACGACCACGTGATCATGGACGCGCCGCCGACCGGGCGGATCACCCGGTTCCTGAACGTCAACGACGAGGTGGCGGGCCTGGCCCGGTTCGGGCCGATCCACAACCAGGCGCAGGCCGTCATGAAGGTGCTCAAGTCCCCCGAGACGGCCGTCCACCTGGTCACCCTCCTGGAGGAGATGCCAGTCCAGGAGACCGCCGACGGCATCGGGGAACTGCGCGAGGCCGGGCTGCCCGTCGGCCGGGTCGTCGTCAACATGGTGCGGCCGCACCACCTGGACGAGGACACCCTGCGCACCGCGGCCGGCGACCACCGCGCCGAGGTGGCCAGGGCGTTGTCCCGGGCGGGCCTCGGCGGTGCGCGCCGCGGCGGGCTGGCCGAGCGGCTGGTGGACCCGCTGCTCACGCAGGCCGCCGAGCACGCGAGCCGGGTGGAGCTGGAGCGCGCGCAGCGCACCGTACTGGCGGGGCTGGACCTGCCGACGTACGAACTGCCCCTGCTCGGCGCGGGGGTGGATCTGGCCGGGTTGTACGAGCTGGCCAAGGACCTGCGGAAGCAGACGGTGGCCGAATGAGCGAGGGGGTGGACATCGTGGGGCTGGACACTCCGCCGCGGCTGGCGGTCGACCGGCTGCTGGACGACCCGGAGACCCGGATCGTCGTGTGCTGCGGGGCGGGCGGGGTCGGCAAGACCACCACGGCCGCGGCGCTGGGCGTACGGGCGGCCGGGCGTGGGCGGAAGGCGGTCGTGCTCACCATCGACCCGGCGCGCCGGCTCGCGCAGTCGATGGGCATCGACTCGCTGGACAACACCCCGCGCAAAGTGGCGGGCGTGGGCGCCGACGGCGGTGAACTGCACGCGATGATGCTGGACATGAAGCGGACCTTCGACGAGATCGTCGAGGCGCACGCGGACGGCGAGCGGGCCCGGGCCATCCTCGCCAACCCCTTCTACCAGTCGCTGTCGGCCGGCTTCGCGGGCACGCAGGAGTACATGGCGATGGAGAAGCTGGGACAGCTGCGGGCCCGGGACGACTGGGACCTGATCATCGTGGACACCCCGCCGAGTCGGTCCGCGCTGGACTTCCTGGACGCGCCGAAGCGCCTCGGGTCCTTCCTGGACGGGAAGTTCATCCGAGTGCTGATGGCTCCGGCGAAGGTGGGCGGCCGGGCGGGAATGAAGTTCCTCAATGTCGGCATGTCGATGATGACCGGCACCCTCAGCAAGCTGATGGGGGCCTCGCTGCTGAAGGACGTGCAGACCTTCGTGGCTGCGATGGACACGATGTTCGGCGGCTTCCGCACGCGTGCCGACGCGACCTTCCGGCTGCTCCAGGCTCCCGGCACGGCCTTCCTCGTGGTGGCGGCGCCCGAGGCGGACGCCCTGCGCGAGGCGGCGTACTTCGTGGAGCGGCTGGCCGCGGAGAGCATGCCGCTGGCCGGGCTGGTACTGAACCGGGTGCACGGCAGCGGCGCCGACCAGCTGTCCGCCGAACGGGCGTTGGCCGCCGCAGAGAATCTTGAAGAAGGCGGCATTGTCGATCAGGAGTCCGGGAAAGCTGGACTTCGTGACACGGCCGCGGGACCGACCGAGGCGGCCGGAACCACACGGACGGCGATCACACGGACGCCAACCGCACCGACGGCAGAGACGGCACGGACCGCAAAGACCGCGAACCCTCCCGAGACAGGCTCCCCCGGCACCGAAGGCGATACCGCGGTCGTCGACCGGATCACGGCAGGACTGCTGCGCCTGCATGCCGAACGGATGCAGGTGATCGCGCGTGAACAGCGCACACGCGATCGCTTCACCTCACTGCACCCCGAGGTGGCGGTGGCCGAAGTGGCCGCCCTGCCCGGCGATGTGCACGACCTCGCCGGGCTGCGGGCCATCGGAGAGCGACTCGCGGCCGGGGTTCCGGCCGGAGCGTAGGCGTTCGTACGTCGTGGCGTCCGCGTGGTCTACCCGGCTGCCGCGTATGTCTCGTACGGAACGTCGATCTCCGTGTCTGCATCCATGGTGAGGATGCCCGTACTGCGCTCGTACTCCGTACGGGCGGTTTCGAGCAGCCGTCGCCACGAGGTGACGGTGGGACGCCGGCGCAGCAGCGCGCGTCGTTCCCGCTCGGTCATTCCG
This sequence comes from Streptomyces sp. MB09-01, assembly GCF_033794505.1. Taxonomy (NCBI): domain Bacteria; kingdom Bacillati; phylum Actinomycetota; class Actinomycetes; order Kitasatosporales; family Streptomycetaceae; genus Streptomyces; species Streptomyces sp. MB09-01. Next base: position 24,750 of record NZ_JARAYQ010000024.1, read on the forward strand.
CCCCACACGCCGAACTCGACGCGATTGTCGAGCGCATCGGCCAGGCATTCGGTCCGCACCGGACATCCGGTGCACACCGCCTTGGCCCTGTTCTGTGCCGCTCCTTGAACGAACAGTTCATCCGGATCGGTAGTGCGGCAGGCTGCCTGCGCACTCCAGTCGGTAACCCAGCCCATCCCGGCGCCGTCCTCTCCCGAATCGAGGCTCCCCCACGGCGGCAGCGGCATATTCACCGCTACCAGTTGAGGACGTTACGGAAGGCGGGCACAGTGCAACACCCCCGACGGGCCCAATCTTGAATGGTCCGAACGGACTATGGGTAAGCGGCAGATCACCCGACGGAGTGATCCGGCGACATGCCCGACCATTCCGGCAATTCGGGTGGAATCGGCGGATCAACTTCAACAGGGGGGCGGGATTCGGACATGCGTCCACCCCATTCGGGAAGGGTGAAAATCAAGCCGAGGGGTTGATGTCGCACCGCACTGCTGTGACAGTTGGGGACAGCTTAGGCCAAGGCATTCGCGCGTGTCCGGCGAATCAGAACGTAGGCTGCCCTCCATGGGAAAGAAGCGCTCGGGCGGCGGGCTCACGGGGAGCCAGCAGGCCGCCAAGTTCCTCGGGGTGTCCGTTCTCTCCGGAGTTGTGCTGGCCGGCATGGCGATTCCGGCTGCAGGCGCCCTGGGGCTGGCGGCCAAGGGCACGGTCGAGGGATTCGATGAGATCCCGGCCAATCTCAAGACTCCGCCGCTGAGCCAGCGGACCACGATTCTGGACTCCGAGGGTGGCTTGATCGCCACCGTCTATTCACGCGACCGGCAAGTGGTCCCGCTCACGGCGATCTCCCCGTACATGCAGAAGGCGATCGTCGCCATCGAGGACTCCCGTTTCTACGAACACGGAGCCGTCGACCTCAAGGGCATCCTGCGCGCGGTCAACCGCAACGCGCAGGAGGGCGGCGCCGCTCAGGGCGCCTCCACGCTCACCCAGCAGTACGTGAAGAACGTGTTCGTCGAAGAGGCCGGCGACGACGAGACCAAGGTGCGCGAGGCCCAGGAGAAGAGCCTCGGCCGCAAGATCCGCGAGCTGAAGTACGCGATCCAGGTCGAGGAGGAACTCGGGAAGAAGAAGATCCTCGAGAACTACCTCAACATCACGTACTTCGGCCAGCAGGCGTACGGAATCGAATCCGCGGCCCAGCGCTACTTCAGCAAGCCGGCCAAGGACCTGACCCTGGAGGAGTCCGCGCTGCTGGCGGGCGTCGTGCAGTCGCCGAGCCGGTACGACCCGGTGAACGACACCCAGGAGGCCACGAAGCGCCGCAACATCGTCCTGCAGCGGATGGCCGACACCAAGGACGTCTCACAGGCGGAGGCGGACGCGGCGAAGGCGAAGCCGGTCACCCTGAAGGTGACCAAGCCGAAGAACGGCTGCATCACCGCGGTCAAGGGCGCGGGCTTCTTCTGCGACTACGTGCGCAACACCTTCCTGACCGACGCCGTCTTCGGCAAGACGCGCGAGGAGCGGGCCAAGGTCTGGAACCAGGGCGGTCTGACCGTCCGCACGACCCTGGACCCGCAGTCGCAGGACGCCGCCAACGAGTCGATCAAGGACCACGTCTACCAGGACGACGCGATCGCGACGGCCGTGACCATGGTCCAGCCGGGCACCGGCCGGGTGCTGGCGATGGGTCAGTCCAAGCCGTACGGCTTCGGGAAGAACGAGACGCAGATCAACTACTCCGTGGACAAGCGGATGGGCGGCTCGAACTTCGGCTTCCAGGTCGGCTCGACCTTCAAGCCGTTCATCGCGGCCGCCGCGCTCGAGCGGGGCCTCCCGCCGACGAAGGTCTACCCGGCGCCGAACAAGATGGACTACCCGAGCGGGATCTCCCGCTGCGACGGGTCCCAGTACGTCAACGTCAACAAGGAATCGGCGGAGAACGAGACCGAGGACGAGATCGGCCCCTACGCGCTGCGGACGGCGATGGAGAAGTCGATCAACACCTACTTCGTCGAGATGATCTCCGAGATCGGCCTGTGCCCGGTCTCGGAGATGGCGCAGAAGCTCGGTGTGGTCCCGGCGAGCGGGGCGAAGCTGGCCGACGGCCCCGCCATCGCGCTCGGCTCGGAGGAGATGTCCCCGCTGACGATGGCCAACGCGTACGCGGCCTTCGCCAACCGCGGCGTCTACTGCACCCCCGTCGCCATCGAGTCGATCACCGACGCGCACAACAAGGCCCTCTCGGTGCCGAAGAGCAAGTGCGAGCGGGCGATGTCGGAGACGACCGCCGACACCATCAACACCCTGCTGGGCGGAGTGATCGACTCCGGCACCGGTGAGCGGGCCGGCCTGACCGACCGCGACAGCGCGGGCAAGACGGGTACGACGGACAACCGCTACAACGCCTGGTTCGTGGGCTACACCCCGAACATCTCCGGCGCGGTGTGGGTCGGCTCGGGCGGGGCGAAGAAGATCACGATGGAGAACATCGTGATCGGCGGCAAGCCCTACCTGAAGGTCTTCGGCGGCGGTCTGCCCGGCCCGATCTGGAAGGACGCGGTCACCGGCGCGCTGGACGGCCGTGAGGCCCTGCGCTTCGTCACGGTCAGCATCCCGGAATCGAACGTTCCGTCCGGCGGCTCCCGCGGCAACAAGCCGCCCACCACCCCGACCAGGCCCAAGCCGGGCGGTGACGGAAAGCCCGGCGGGCGGCCCGGCGGTCAGACCGCCGGAGCCACCGGGGGCGCCACCGGCGGGGCCACGGGTGGCGGCGATACGCAGCCCCCCTTCCCCGGGATCACGATCGACCCGGGCGGCGTGATCGGCGGCCGCGACGACCGGTAGCGGTCGGCACGCAACACGAGGGAGGGCCCCAGCCGGTTCCGGCTGGGGCCCTCCCTCGTCAGTTCCTGCTTCTAGGAGAGCTGCTGCTTGACGACGGCGGCGACACGCCCGCCCTCCGCCAGCCCGGCGACCTTCGGGTTCACGATCTTCATGACGGCGCCCATGGCCCGCGGCCCCTCGGCACCCGCGGCCTTGGCCTCCTCGACCGCCTGCGCCACGATCGCGACGAGCTCGTCGTCGGTGAGCTGCTTGGGCAGGTACGTGTCGAGGAACTCGCCCTCCGCGGTCTCCCGCGCGGCCTGCTCGGCACGGCCGCCCTGGGCGAAGGCCTCCGCCGCCTCGCGGCGCTTCTTCGCCTCCTTGGCGATCACCTTGAGGACTTCCTCGTCGGAGAGCACACGTGCCTCCTTGCCGGCGACCTCCTCCTTGGTGATGGCGGAGAGGGTCAGGCGCAGCGTGGACGAGTGCAGCTCGTCACGCGCCTTGATGGCGGTCGTGAGGTCTTCCTGGAGCTTGGCCTTGAGCGTGGTCATGGATGTGAGTCTGCCAGGTGCGGGGGCAGTGGCGCTCACTGGTTTTCCGCGTCTGAGACGATGGGTCCATGCGTGCGCGTTACGGAGTACCCCTGAAAGCGGCTGCCGGAATCGCTGCGGTGGGGGCCGCGGGTGTGGCCTATGCCGCCGGTTTCGAGGCGAGGTCCTTCCGCCTGCGCCGGGTCACGGTGCCGGTCCTTCCCCGGGGGATGCGCCCGCTGCGCGTACTCCAGGTGTCCGACATCCACATGGTGGGCGGGCAGCGCAAGAAGCGCGCCTGGCTGCAGTCCCTGGCCGGCCTGCGCCCCGACTTCGTCGTCAACACGGGCGACAACCTCTCCGACACCGAGGGCATCCCCGAGGTGCTCGACGCGCTGGGCCCCCTGATGTCCTTCCCGGGCGTGTACGTCTTCGGGTCGAACGACTACTACGGGCCGCGGCTGCGCAACCCCGGGCGCTACCTGCTGGAGAAGGCCCAGGGCCGGCACGGGCTGAACGGCAACAAGCCGGTCGTCGGCGCCGTCCACAACCCGTGGGAGGAGATGCGGGACGCCTTCGACGCGGCGGGCTGGCTGAACCTCACCAACACCCGGGGGCGGCTGAAGCTGGAAGGCCTGGAGCTGGCCTTCACCGGGCTGGACGACCCGCACATCAAGCGGGACCGCTACGAGATGGTCGCCGGCGGACCGGAGGCGGACGCGGACTTCTCGATGGCCGTGGTGCACGCCCCGTACCTGCGCGTCCTGGAGTCCTTCACCGCCGACCGGTACCCGCTGATCCTCGCGGGGCACACCCACGGCGGGCAGCTGTGCATCCCCTTCTACGGGGCGCTCGTCACCAACTGCGACCTCGACACCGAGCGGGTGAAGGGCCTGTCCACGCACGAGGCGGCGGGGCAGCGGGCGTACCTCCACGTGTCGGCGGGCTGCGGCACCAACCGCTTCACCCCGGTCCGCTTCGCGTGTCCCCCGGAGGCGACCCTCCTGACGCTGACCCCGCGGGCGTAGCGCCTGCGCGACCGCTCCGCGAAAACCGGATTTCGTCTCCGGCGAGAGGTCCGCTAAAGTAATCGATGTCGCCAGGACAGCAAGTGCTGCAAGGCGGCGATCGGGGTGTAGCGCAGCTTGGCAGCGCGCTTCGTTCGGGACGAAGAGGTCGTGGGTTCAAATCCCGCCACCCCGACAGAGTAAGACCAGGTCAGGCACCTACCAGTACTGGTAGGTGCCTGACCTGTTTCTGTTGAGTGACTAACTGAGTGACTACGGCTTCCGAGCGTCCTTGAAGATCTCGTCCATGGCCGTCGCCCCGGTCTGGATCACGGGCCTGATCTGCTTCCGGTAGACCGCCTCGGTCACAGCCGTCCCGGAGTGCCCGACGAGTCGGGAGATCTCTTCGAGCGGGACCCCCTTGTCGGAGAGCAGCGAGACGAAGCTGTGCCGCAGCTCCCGCGGGGTCCACTCCTTCGCGTCGACCCCCTCGGCGCCGGTGATCGCCTGCCGGAAGGCGCGCCGGACGTTCGTGGAATCCAGCTCCGTCCCAGTGGCGGACGAGAAGACCAGCCCGTTCTCCTGCCACTGATCACCAGCGGCCAGCCGGTCCCACCCCTGCTCCTCGAACTGCTGCCAGAGGGCATCCACGCACCTGGCCGGCAGGGCGATAGTCCGGCGTGACTTCTTGGTCTTGGTGTCCCCGGTGGAGCGGACCGACCGCCACACCGCGATATGCGGCGGGACGGGTGGCGACGCGTTCGGGTCCCCCTTCAGGAAGACGTGGTCCCAGGTGAGGGCCCGCATCTCTTCCGTCCGGGCGCCGGTGAGCAGGGCCACCACGATGTACGCGTACGCCGAGGTCCCCGCGGCGGCCTTCAGCACCGCCTCGGCCTCGGCCAGCCGGAGCGCTTTCGACGGCCGGCCGGGCTGTCCGGTCGGGATGGAGCACAGCTCCACGATGTTCCGCTTCACCTTGTCCCGGACCATGGCCCGCTTCACAGACCGGTTCAGGCAGGAGTGGATCGCCTGCAGCGTGCGGGTGCTGAGCGTCTTGGCCTTCTCTGCCAGCCACCGGTCGACGTCCTCGCCGCTCAACTCCCGCAGCTTCCGGGCGCCGAGCGCGGGGATCACGTGGATCCGGCTGAGGGACGTGCACGTGGCCACGGTCCGCGCGTCACGGCCGGCCAGCCCGTACATGAGCCAGTCCTCCACCGCGTTGGCCACGGTGTAGTTGGTCGGGGCGACCGCCAGCCCGTCCTCGTGATCGCGGAGCACCTCTTTGAGCTTGTTCTTGGCCTCGGTCTTGGTCTTGCCGCTCCCCTTCCGCACGACGCGCTTCCCGCGTGCGTCAAAGCCAAGGGTGGCGGTGGCGATCCACCGCTGCCGCGTCTCGTCCCAGTGGAGACCGCCGTCTCCCCTGCTGCGGCGCTTGGTCACTTGCTCTCTCCTGCCTCGCGCTCCAGGAGCGCGACGTACTCGTTGATGGCGGAACGGGGGATCAGCCGGGCCCGGCCCTCGTTGACGGTGCGGAGGCGGCCGGCACGGATCAGTTCGTAGATGACGGAACGGCTCAGGCTCAGGGCGGTCATGGCTGCTGCGACCTTGAGCAGGACGGGTTCCACGGGCGGCGTGATCGTGGCGCTCACTGGTTCTCCTCCGAGGCGTGCGGGCGGCGGTGTCCTGCTGGCCGCAGGCGTCGCGGTGCTGGGGCAGGTGTCGTATGTGTCCGAGGCGCGGATTTCTGCGTCATCGCGTCGTCTGTGTCATTTGCCGGTCTGACCTGCGGTTTTCGGTGACGTAGCGGGTGGTGGTGTGTCACCCGCCTGTGTCACCCGCGTCCCCGGGTGACGTGGGTAGGTGACGTGGATGACGCGCGGTGACGCAGCCGTGGGCCGTCTGCGTCACCGCTGTATCCGCAGCTCAGGGGCGGTTTGTAGCTCGTGGTGACACGGGTGACGCAGGGTCTCTTCTCTTAGGAAAAAAGAGGGGTGGTTTCTGTTGTGGTGGGATGCGTCATCGAGCGAAGAGCGGGGCCGCTGCGCGGCACGTCCCTTGCAGCGGCGGCAAGCCGCCGGAACAGCAAGAGGAGCACGCACCCCCGGGTGGCGGGTGCTCTTCTTGCTTGTGCCGGTACCGGTAGCGGTGGCGCCGGTTAAAACGCGGCCTGCTGCTCGCCGGGCGTAGGGCCGGCGGCCCGGATCATCTCGATGTAGCGAGCCGTCCGGGTGCGGCCCCAGTCGACAAGGACACCCCGCGCGGCAAGGGTCGGCTGGAGCCGCTTGAGGCGGTCGGAGAAGACTTTCCCGGTGGTGGGCCACCCCTTGGGCAGGGCACGGAACTCCTCGCCGCTGTAGAGCTGGGTGAGGGCATGCAGCCACTCGGTGGAGGTCATCCGCACTTCCTCGCCGGGTTCGAGGCCCGCGGCGTGCTTGAGGACGGTTTGGGCCAGCAGGTCGCCTTCGATGACGTCGTCGTTAAGGTCGTCGAGGCTGGCCCGGTAGGCGTCCAGCGCGCCGAGCCCGTCCGCCGCGTCGAACTGGGCGCAGAGGTGGGCGAAGTCTGCCATCCGCAGGTCCGTGGGAATCTCGGCCTCGGTGGCCCGCACCTTTACCGTGAGGTCCAGCAGCGAGCCGAGGATGACCGGCAGCACCTGAGCGAACTCCGCCCACAACTCCGCCTCCGTCCGCCGGACCCGGGGCCGCACCAGCCGCAGTGGCAGGAGTCGTTCGGCGAGGTCGGGGCGGATCACCCCGACGTCGATGCCGGTCAGCAGGAGCGGCCGGCGGTAGCGGGAGCGGACGACGTCGCCGTCGGTGAACAGGGCCCGCTTGATGCTCTCGGCGCCGGTGACGATGCAGCACATCAGGTCGGACAGGTCCGGCGGCAAGTGCGACAGGTTGTCCAGCGCGGTGACCCACCCGGCCGCAACGGCCGTGATCAGGTTCTCCTCGTCCTTCGGAGCCCGGCGCAGGTCGCCTGTCATGCCTTCAATGATCCTCACGAGCATCCGGCCGGCCGTGGACTTGCCGGCGCCCTGCGGGCCGGTCAGGAACGGTGCGGGGACGGGGACGGACGGTTCCAGGCAGCCGATCAGCCACGCCACGGCGAGGCATTCGCTTTCGGCGTTGGCGAAGTTGCACAGCCGCAGCAGAGCGTCGATGCCCTTGCCGTCGGTGTCCTTCTCGGGGAGGGGGAGTTCGCCGGTGAGCTGGGTGCGGCGCCAGCACACCTCGCGCGGGTCGGGGGTGAGGATGTCCCACCCGGTGGGGTGGATACGGATCGACTGTCCGTCGTTGCGGCCCAGGTCGAGCCAGGTCGCGCCGTCGAATCCGGGGGCCACGCGGATGTGGGTGGCCTGCACGTCCTGGCTGAGCGCGAGTGCCTCGATCAAGTCCAACGCCTCCTTGAGCGCACTGCCGTTGAATACGCCGAGCCCGTCGTTGAAGAGCCCGACCATGAGTTCCTGCCGGTGGCTGCCTGTCGTGCCCTGGGAGCGGATCGGGCGGGCGACGGGGTGGCCGTTCTTCTGCGCGTACACGGTGCCTTCGGTGGTGCGGAAGTACCGGAAGTGCTGCTGCGCGTAGTCGGTGATGATCTGCCGGGCCGGGTTCTTCTCGTCCTCGGGCATCGCTACATCCCCAGCTTCATGCGGGCGTTGGTCCAGGCGATCTCGCAGTGCCGCATGGACTCGCCCTTGGCCTGAGCGGCGGTGAACAGCCGGATGATGTGCGTCTCGGTGAGGCAGCCGCACCAGCCGTGCGCGGACAGCACCGCGAGGAACGCCCGGTACACGGTGGCGTGGACCGCGCTGGCGGCCTCGGTGATGCGCTGCTCGGCCATAGCAATGCCGCGTTCCAGGTAGGCGGGCGAGCGGTGGCGGCACACCGCATCCCCGGGCCGAGCGGGCACCACAACGGCGGACGGTGCCGGCGCGGCTGCGGCGACCTCCTTCACGGCAAGAGCACGCACGACATCGGGCAGCAGCGCCATGCGTCCTGTGCCGGGGCCGAGCCAGCGGGCATAGGACCAAGCGGACTTGATGTCCACGCCGGGCCGGACGCCGTTGTGGGAGGTCATGGTGCCGAGGTAGATCCAGTGCTCCCCCCGGGTCGTGGCCACGGTCTTGGTGGCGGGGAGGTTCTCGCGGGCCCACCCGATGGCGTCCGCGTCGTCGAGATCCACAACGGTGAGCGCGCCGCCGCCGGGGTGGTAGGCGACGGCCGCAGCCTGCCGCCAGGCTCCGGCCCACGCGGGCGAGGTGAGGATGTCCGGGTCGGTAGTGGCGGCGGCCCAGCCGTGGCAGGGGGCGGGGCACTCGCACGGGCCGGCGGCCTTCATGTGGGGGCGGTCGCCGCATGCCGAGCGGGTGCAGGTGCGGCAGTTCCCGAAGGGTCGCTTGCCCTCCCGTAGCGGCAGGGCGGGCAGGCCCAGTTCGGCGAGCTGGAGCGCGGTACGCAGGTGGGCGGGTAAGGCCTGGCGCTGGGGGTCTCGCGGGATGTCGGTCGTGTGGGTCATGCTGGTCTCTCCAGTTCTTGGCGTTCTGGACGAGAGCGGCCCTGTTCATTGGCGTGAGGGGGTCGCTCTTGGCATGTCGGGCGGGTGAAGCGGAATCCCTGCCGCTGGCTTGTCAGGGAGGTGAGGACACCCCTGGCAGGGTGCGAGTGGAGGGGGTTTCGGGGGTCTGACCTGCGGCGCCTCCCTGCCTCCCTGGCTGGTCATTTCCGCAGCTCAGACCCAGGGAGACGGGTCAGGGAGGCGGTCAGGGACTTCTCCCTGCCTCCCTGACCGTGCGGGGGTCGGCTCCCTCTACTCGACGGCGGAAGCGGAACCTTGGTCCGGGCGGCCGGCGAGGACGCGGGCGATGCGGTCGCGGGCGATGACCATGCGGCCGTCGGACTTGTACGGCTCGGCGCCGGTGCCGTCGAGCACGCGCTTGAGGTCGATGAACGACCAGCCGCCGTAGGCTTTCTCGTTCAGTGAGGCGAGCCGCTTGAGGACGTCCTGGGTGAGCACGCGCGGCGCGTCGCCGAGGACGGTCAGGATGTCCGCGAGTGGGTCGACCGCCGGACCGTGGGCGATGGTGTGGGCGGTGGTGACGCCGTCGCGCAAGGCCTTCGCCCGCTCGGCGACCTCGGCGGCCTGCTCGGTGTCGATGTAGTGCGTGCGCACGGTGATGGAGGCCTGCCCGGCCGGGATGGCGATGCCGTCGGAGGCGACGACGACGGTTCCCTTGTCGAGGCCCTGCCGCAGCTGGTGCGGGGCCGCGCCGCCGTCGACGGCCTTGTCGCCCAGCGCCATGCGGGCTTGCGACTCGGTGCCGAGGACGAGGGAGGCCCGGGTGTGGGCGCCTTCCCGTACGAGCTTGGGAAGGTTCTGGTCGGTCGGGTCCTGCGTGCCCTCCCACAGGACGACGTCCACGGCCCGGCCCTGGTTGTGAATCTTGCGGACGGCCATGAAGTACCGGGAGGTGGCCTTCGAGCCGCCGTAGGGCCGCTTGTCGTCGCCGACGGCCGGGCACATGAACGCGACCTGCGCTTCGTCCACGATCCCGATGAGCGGCGGGAACTCACTGCCGGCAGGCGCCTGGATCCGACGCTCCATCTCGGCGACCAGCCCTTCGACCATCTCGGTCGCCTGGATCACGTGCTCATCCGTCGGCCCCTGGATCAGGGTGGTGGCGAGGCCGTCGAACATGCCCCAGTCGCCCACGCCCTTGAGGTCGGCGATCCGAAACTCCACCGTGCGGTCGAGGGCCAGCCACAGGGCGAGCGCGCGCAGGGCGGCGGTCTTGCCCTGGTTCGACAGGCCGGTGACGAGGACGTGGCGCTGATAGAGGCTGATCCGTGCTGTGTCGCCGCGCAGGTCCTGGCCCCACGGGGCCTTGCCGGTCTTGTAGTTCGCGGTCGCGGTCTCGTCGGTGACCAGCGGGGACGGGCCAATCGGCTCGTCGAGCGCGCCGGAGTCGGCGATCCACAGCCGCACCGTGCGGGCGGCGGCCGGGAGGGTGATGAACACTTCGTGCTCGTGCCGGGCGAGGTTCTCGGCGAGCTTGCGCCGGCGCCCCTGGACCTCTTCCGTCGAGACCCCGGACGGGAGCGTGACGTCGACCTCGACTCCGCATCCGGCGATGCGGATCGGCCCGAGCATCGCGGCTCCGGCGTCGCCCATCTCCTTGATGGCCTTGCGAAGCGGCGCGATCCCCAGGTCGCGCAGGGCCGTCACGACGATCGACGGGGTGATCGGGGCTCCGACGTCGTCACGCTGCTGGGCAGGGAGCGCCCACCGCGGTGCGGTCTGCTGGTGACGGCCGACTCCCCACAGGGCCAGTAAGGCCAGCCACGGGCCGACCGTGACGGCCGGTCCCCATACAACGGTGGCGACGTAGACGATCGCTCCGACCGCGTCGATGACGGCGGCGAGAGGGGCGAGGATCCAGGAGGCGTCCTTGTTGGCTATGGCCAGCACGACTCCCAGCAGGAGCAGGCCACCGGCGGTGAGGCCGGTGCCGTAGGCGGCGCTCTTCACCGCGTCCTGCGGGGCCTTCAACAGGTCCATACGGCGGTGGTGGCGGGCCGCGCGGAAGCGGGTGAGGCGGTCCTCCCACTCCTTGGCCTCCTCGAAGTTCCCCGCGGCTTCAGCGGCCCTGATCATCCGCTCGTAGCGGGATCCGGTCCGCCCGTCCCACGCCCGCTTGGCCGTGATCCGGGTCCCGCCGAGCACGTACATGCCGTGGCGGGCCACCAGCCGCACGGCCGTACGGGTCTGCTCGCTGGTGACGGCCGTGCGCAGGCCGCGTGCGGTGCGCTTCCAGACCCGCACCGGCCGGACCGCTTCCGGGGCAGCGGCGGCCGGGGCAGTCGTGTCGCCCGCCAGGGTGTAAGTGCCGGTGGTGGGGTCCTTGAAGAGGGGGACGACGTTGTCGGTCATGCTGAGAACTCCTGCTCTCGCTGACAAGCGGGTGGGTAGGGCCCGGGGCGGCCGGCGTTCTTTGGCGAGAGGGACGGCCGCCCTGGGGCACAGCTACTTGGTCTTGAGGTTCTTGGCCCTGGCCTTGCGGGCGGCCTTCTCGGCCTCCGCCGCGTCGGCGGTCTGCTGGGCTTCGCGCTCGCGGGCGCCGTCGATGATCCGGTCGACCTTCTTCTGCAGGTCGCCGAGGTGGACGTTCTCCCCGGCGATACCGCGCTTGGCCATCCGGGCCGTGTACCAGCCGATCTGCGTGATCTCGCGAGCGGTGAACTTCGGGTCCTTCGCCATCACAGAACTCCTTGAATAGCTGGGGATATTCGGGTGTTGAGGGTCAGCCGCGCTTACGGCGTGCCCTGCGTACGTTCTTCACGGCCGCCGCACCTTCCGGGCTACCGATCGACTTCACGACGGTGTGGACGCCCCATCCCAGAACCAGGGCGAGGAACGCCAGGAACACGAAGCTCGCGGCGATGGAAGTCAGAGCGGCCACCAGCAACGGCCCGAAGTACACGCCGGCCGCGACCGCGCCGGCCCCCACCCCGGAACCCAGCGCGATGCGCTGCACGGTCTTGTCCGGGGCTGCCTGGTGGATGTGCTGGTGCACGACCTGCGGCCCGGCGTACGTGGCGGGCAGGTTCTCGGCGTAGACGTAGGTGCCATCCGGGAGCTGCACGACGCCGGACGATCGGATGGGCTCGGGCAGGTGGTTCACGGGTGTCTCCCTTCGGAGCACGGTCAGGTCATGCACCAGCCGGAGTCACATCCGGGGTCGGTGTCGTCAAAGGGCAAGGTGTCGACGCCGTCGGGGATCGCGGCCCGCAAGGGCCGGCCGAACCGGGTCAGGTAGACGTGGTCCTTACCGAGGCTGTCGCGGCGCTGGTTGAGGAGGTCTTCGAGCTGGCAGGCCTTCTCGAAGAGTTCGGGCTGGTCACGGCGCATGTCGTGCCAGGCCTCAGGCCGGTGGAACGGACAAAACCAGCACGATGACTTCGGCGGGACGGGCAGGCCGGCGGAGCGAATGATGCGGGCGCAGTCGATGCGGCGGATCCCTCGTTCCAGCAGCGGATATTCGATCTGCTCGGATGGCTCGCAGCGGCGCTTGTTGGCGCGGCCGATCTCATCGAGGCTGATGCCGATCCCGACCGTGGCCGGCAGGCCCTTGGTGGCGCCGCGGCGCTTCAGCTCGCGGCCGATGACCTTGATCTTGTAGTCGGCGGTGCAGGAGCGGGTGCCGGGGGCCCCGTTACTCATTCGCACCGGGATCTCCAAGGACTTCGAACCTTCGCGCGTGAGCTCCCCGTACAAGGTGCGGGTCTCCTTGGAGCGGACCATGACCCGGTCCAGAAGGACCAGCTCAAGGCCGTGCTTCTCGGCGTAGGGGCGGGCGTACTGGTCGAGGTAGGCCATGGTGGCCGGGTTCTCGGAGTCGTCTCCGACGTTGGCCATCAGGAACGTCCGGTAGTCGATCTCACCGGTTGCGGCGAGGACCATGGCGGCCATGGACTGCCAGCCGCCCCCGAAACTGAACGCCCTCACTTGGGGTGCGCAGGCGGTGATCAAGAGACCACCGCCTGCGCCGTAGCGTTGGCGGTCCGCTCGGCTTTCAACGTCTCGCGCAGCACCCGAGCTTTGGCCGGGGAGGTGCGCAGGGCCTTGCGGATCGCCTCACCGGTCAGATCCTCGATCGGCCACGACTCGGTGATGCTCCGGGCCTCGCAGAGCAGTTCCTCCGGCGTGCGGACCGGGCGGGCCGATCGGGCGGCCACGGGAACTCGACCAGTGGCCCGACGAGGACGTGTCGTCTCTGCCGCCGCGATCGGTACCCGCACCTCGACCACGTCGATCGGATCGGCCGACACTGGCGCCAGTGCGGGCACCGAGACGGGGGGTTCGATGGCTTCTTCGACCATCGGTTCGCGCAGCTCAGCACTCGACTGATTTGCCTCGGTCTGCGTTGACTTGCGTTCGTTCGAGTCGACTGCCGGGCGGTGATGGAGGACCTTGGCGACGAGGTCGGAGCCGAAGTAGATCGACCCGACTGGAAGGGATGTCGCCAGCAGCACGAGCGCCCAGTTCGCCGGATCCCAGTCAGCCAGTCGGGTCCAGTCGACCGACTCGCTGTGCAGCTCGGGCAGCAGTCCGTGTACGTAGTTCAGGACCAGCGACGCGAGCGTGTACGCGGCCAGAACCCGCAGGGCGAACCGGCGGGCGTCGCCGGTCAGCGTGAGCGCCGCGACCAGGGCCAGAGCCATCAGGCCGTCGACCACAAACGGGTACAGCGTCGCCGCCGCCCCGTCCGCGCCGATCGCCTTGGCTACGTCCCGCAGGGCGTTCCACGAGACCCGGAACGCCATGGCGACCACAATTACCAAGGCCAGGACGAGCGCGGCTTTCGCCCTGCGGTTCACGCCGCGCCACCGGAGGACGGGAGGTGAGCGGCCCGGTTCTCCAGCGCGGTCCGGGCCGCGAGCACCTGCCGGCGGGCCCGCCGGAGACGCTGCCCGTCCACCTCGGTGGGCGTCCGGTCCAGCGTCATGACCTGAGCGTCGAGCAGGTCGCGTTCCGCCAGGATCAGCGGCAACTCGATCTCGATCGCTTCCAGCTCCGCGTCCGTCGGCTCCAGGCCGTCGGACCACGGGGTAACGAGGTTCTGAAGTGCAGCGATGGACTTCACGGGTCTTGCTCCTTCGGTAGAGGAACGGGACCCAACAGCAGCCCCGGCGTTCGAGCGCCGGGGCTGCACTGGCGTTGGGGGTGAAGCGGAAGACCTCCGGCTCCCCTCAACCCCACCCGTACGAGACGGACGGAGGAGGCAACCGGCCGCGCCGAGAACGGCACGGAAGGTTGAGCAGTACGCATGTCTCCTTCAGGTCCGGGACCTGGCGTAGGCGTATGGAGACGTGACCTTTCGGTCTAAGCCCTCCGGTGAATGACCAGGACCCGGGTGCCCTCGGCCCGCTCTATCCCGGGCCCCTTGTGGATCGTTCGGGCAAGCCAAATACGCCTCCCGAGGAGCGCTTCTGTCCTAGGACTGGCTGCGCCCAGGAAGACCATGGCACTTCAGTCCTAGGACTGTCAATGTCCTAGGACTGTGGGAAACTGGCTCTGTCGAGAGGAGTGCCCAGTGGCACCGAAGTGGCGAGAGCTGGCCGACAGGCTGGCCGAGCAGATCAAGAACGGCGACTACACCCCCGGCCAACTGCTGCCGCAGATTCGCGACCTGGTCGAGGCAGGTGAAGGCTCCAAGGCAACCGTCAACGCTGCTTACAAGGCCCTAGAGGCCGAGGGGCTCGTCACGTCGTCGCGCGGTGTGGGGACGATGGTTCGCGCACAGACGCCGCTGAAGCGCATCGGCATCAGCCGCTACGACAAAGCGAAGTGGCGCGACGGGGACGAGGTCGCGTTCATCGCGGACCGCGTCGCCTCCGGTCGTACCTACCGGCGCGGCGAGCAGACCCAGTCCGTCAGCCTCATCGACGCACCCGCTCCTGCGGCTGAGGCGCACGGGCTACCCGCCGGCGCCCAGGTGTACGCGCGCGCTCGCCTCGTGAAGGAGGGTGAGCAGCCGACGCACACGCTCACCAGCTACTACCGACCCGAGCACGTAGAGGGCACGCGCATCGTCGACCCCACCCCAGGGCCGGCAGGCCGCGGTGGAGGCTTTCGGGTCCTCTACGACGCTGGCTACGAGATCGACCACATGAAGGAACGCATCTTCGCGCGCGTCCCCACGGCCGACGAGGTCAAGCTGCTCAAGCTGCCGACGGGCGAGCCCGTGGTGGAGCTGCACCGCACGACGTACACCGCAGACGGAACGGTCGTTGAGTTCGCCATAGGGGTACACGCCGCGTCGCGCTTCGCCTGGGAGTATGAGTTCAAAGTCCCGGACTCGGCCGAGGGTGGCGAACAGCAGTGATCTCTGAGCAGGCGTGGGCGGACGCGGAACTCATCTG
The DNA here is from genome assembly GCF_033794505.1 of Streptomyces sp. MB09-01. Lineage (NCBI taxonomy): Bacteria > Bacillati > Actinomycetota > Actinomycetes > Kitasatosporales > Streptomycetaceae > Streptomyces > Streptomyces sp. MB09-01. The sequence continues at coordinate 40,038 of NZ_JARAYQ010000024.1, forward strand.
GGACTTCCACCAGATGCACCACGAGCCGCGCCCCTGCTCCGTCGCGGTCGGCCTCGGCAGCCACGACCTCGGCGTGGCTGACACGACGGTCGACCTGTACCAGCGCGGCATGGCGCCCCTCATCGTGTTCACGGGAGCCACCAGCCCAACGACCCGTGCCCGGATGCCGCGCGGGGAGGCGGTGCACTACCGCGAGCGGGCGTTGGAGCTGGGCGTCCCGCCTGAGTACGTCCTCGTGGAGCCCAACGCCCGCAACACCGGGGAGAACATCCGGCTCACCCGGGCCCTGCTGGAGGGCGCCCGCCGCCCCATCGAATCCGTACTGCTGATCAGCAAGCCGTACGAAGAGCGGCGCGCGTACGCCACAGCGCGGAAGCTCTGGCCGGAGGTGGAGGTCGTCTGCGCATCCACCCCGATGACGTTCACGTCGTACATCGACTCCATCGGCGATCCGAAGCTCGTCATCGACATGCTCGTCGGCGCCCTCCAGCGGCTCCAGCTCTACCCGGATCAGGGCTTCATGGTTCACATGCCGGTGCCGGACCCTGTGCTCGCTGCCTATCAGCGCCTGCGCGACGAAGGCTTCACCAGCAGGCTGGTCGCTGCTCCTGCGCCATAAGCGGCTGGGCCGAAAGCTGCCCTACTTGATCAAGGCCCGCTGCGCGAGTTGGGTCCCAGGAAGCCTGACTACCACGGCTGGGGGGCGAAAACCACCGGGATGAGACGGTGGAAGCTTCGGGAGTGCACCATTCTTGACGCATCGAGTATCTGCGTTTCCAGCCTCCTGAACGAGAAAACATTACTTACTGCAATGCGACCAGAATCGGAACCAGATCTTTCCCGCCCTGCAGCGGCCGCAATGCTTTTCCGATAACTGCTCCAAATGCGCGTGATGAGTCGTCAGCCTTCATCGCGTGACCCGGGGTGGGAGACGTGGTGAGAAGATCACCCACTTCCACGGCGCTACGAGTAGCATCGACCTGGCACGAAACCTTGCCCATCAGTGCGACAGCGATCCTGCCGGACTCCGCACCCTTCCTGTCGAGAACGAGGCCAGGCTTGTAGTCCCCAGCCCCCGACACGACGCCGACAACGCGCTTGTCGTATGCGCATGTACTGAGTTGCAGGCATCCCTCATCACCTAGGGCGACCACGCTCCCGGGGAGAATGAGTTGAGAGGTGCTTGTATCGGCCTCAAATTCCTCAGCACAGTCGGCATTAGCTAGTGTAATATCCCCGCCGGCCTCAATCCTGATAAACCTGCACTGAACATCACTTACATTCACAAGGAACCCCATAAAGGTTCCGAAACCTGCAGGCGCCTCAAAGGTAGACGCTTTCACACGGCCAGGGCGGCTTCCTTGATTCTTGACATCAAGCAAACCCTTCACTGCGACCGGACCTTCAAACTCTTGAGCCATCCCCGTTCACTCCTTCACTCTCTCAACCCTGCCTTGGATCCTGATCACGTCAGAGCTTCCGAGACGAAATCGCGAAACTAAGGCGGAAGCTGCCGAAGGACCTCACGAGCGAGTTCCTGTAGGAACGGCACCTGCTCCGTGGCTGCCAGCGCTTTAACCTGATTTCGCCACCCGGCCAGTCTCACGGCCTGCAGCGACCGTAGGGTCCACTTCCGGACACCAGCGTCCGGGTCGGCCAACAGCTGGCCTGCCAGTTCTTCCGCTAGCTCTGGCTGACGCTCAAGGGATGCTGCGGCTGCCACTCGTACCACCGGATCGTGATGGGCGGCCGCGCGCTGCAGTATGGCTCGCGCCGAATCAGCGGGGAGGAATCTGGCCATCGAGGCAGCCTTGGAGGCGAGGCCGACATTGTCGGATTCAGCAAGGTCTGCCAGAACCGGGGCCTCCTCTGGTCCCAAGTACTGGGCGGCCGCCTCATAGTTCGGTTCGTCGGGCAGCAACGCGCTGATGATGTCGTCGCGTGCGATCGGCATGACATCGCCTCTAGGGAGTGAGCGGGCTTGAGCGCATTCGGTTGATCTCACTGGCAATGAGGTCAGGTGGCGGATTTGTAATCCTGTCGGTCCCGCGTCCGGTCATCAGTCGATCCAGCAATGCTGGGGGGGCGCTCGGGTTTGGAGGCGCTGGGTCATCGACGTGATTGAGGCCCAGCACGTGCCCAATCTCGTGTGCCAAAGTCCAGCGGGGGGCGATCCTTGCGATGACGGCACCGGGTCGGCCGGGCGGATGCTGAGAACAGCCGAAGTTCGCCATAGTCGTGGACCGAATGAAATAGGCCACAACGTCACCTGTGCCGACGTTGCGGCGGTTATTGAATAGCTGTGTCTGCTCAGCGGTAGGGGTGCCTGTGTCCCTCACACGGCAGGTGCCGATGTCAAGGTCGACCAATGACGCGAATGCTGAGCCTATAAGGCTTTCACGGCTTCCGACTCTCACCCCTATGCCCGCTGCATTGTATACGGTGCGCATGGAGATGAGCATGGTCGGGATGGGGATGGTGGGATTTTCGAGAATCTTCAAGTGGACGGTCACGCAGCCGCCGATGAATGGGCAGGGCGCGTTGAGGAACGTTCGTAGCGAAAGTGGAAATTGCATACCCGATCTAGCGGCGACTTGGCGCAGGCTGAGCGGAAGGTGGTCAATCAGGCAAGAATCAGAAAGATCTGGCATGGGAGGCCCCATCCCTGGACATTTCGTAAACCGCGGATCGGCGAGTGCGAGAAACTCATAGCCGACGGGGATGCGCCTTCAGGCACCACATTCAACGTAAGTCGATCTGCTCATGATCGCATTTTGAACCCCGCTTTCGCGCCCGCTAGGAGCCATGGGCCTCGTCATCCTGCCCTCAGCGCTGGAAGTCGAGCTCACAACTGGTGGTGAGGAGCGCCCATCGCAGCTCTGCGGCTAGGCCGACATCGAGTACTCGGAAGTCGCCCTGAACTCCGCACAGCCCACACCATCCTCACTTGAGGCAGCAGCCATCAGAAACGACGTTAAAGACGGTGGTCAGCGCGCTGTGTTGTACGGGAGCGAAGTACAGCAACCACCGCGACCGTAGCCGACCTCCACCGGCCCCAAGCGCACGACTGACCAGGCCAGCGGACCTTTAGCGTCCGCCGTGCCGATAGTTCGCATCGAGGGGCAGGGTGAGTGTCTAACTGGGTGACAACCGAGGGGCACGTGCGCAGACGTCCACGGACGATCACGGAACTCCGCCGCAGGTCAGCCCGGTAGAATGGGCAGTTCGCCCGTCGACCCGGAATGCTTCGGGACGAAGAGGTCGTGGGTTCAAATCCCGCCACCCCGACTTCGTAAGACCAGGTCAGGGGCCTGATCCACTCAGTGGATCAGGCCCTTCCTGCGTCTCCGGAGATCGTTCGGGAGAACCTGGGAGAAGGGCTTGGCCGGTTTCTCCCGGAGCCCCGAGCACCTCGCCCTTCGTGTCTTCTCCGCGCGCCCGCCTGCCGGTTCGGGTGTGCCCGAGCCCGAGGTCCGTGCCCCGTGTCTGCTTCCCCCGTATCCATATCCGCGCGGCTGCGTGACGTCCTTCGTCCGACGCGGCCGGCCTGGCTCTCGCCGAAGGTGTTCCGGACCGAGGTCCTCGCCGGTCTGGTCGTCGCGCTGGCGCTGGTCCCCGAGGCGATCTCGTTCTCGATCATCGCCGGAGTGGATCCGGCGATCGGGCTGTTCGCCTCGTTCACGATGGCGGTGGTCATCTCCGTGGTCGGCGGCCGACCCGCGATGATCTCCGCCGCGACGGGCGCCGTGGCCCTCGTGATCGCCCCCCTGAACCGGGAGCACGGGCTGGGCCACTTGGTGGCCGCGGTGATCCTGGCCGGCTTCTTCCAGATCCTGCTCGGCGCGCTCGGCGTGGCGAAGCTGATGCGGTTCATCCCGCGCTCGGTGATGGTCGGCTTCGTCAACTCGCTGGCCATCCTGGTCTTCATGGCCCAGGTCCCCGAGCTGCTCGGCGTTCCCTGGGCCGTCTACCCGTTGATGGCAGCCGGGCTGGCACTGATGGTGTTCTTCCCGAAGGTCACGAAGACGGTCCCGGCACCGCTCGTGTCCATCGTCATCCTCACCGCGATCACCGTGGCCGCCGGCATCGCCGTCCCGACCGTCGGCGACAAGGGCGCCCTGCCGTCCGCGCTGCCGGTGCCCGGCCTGCCGGACGTACCGTTCACCCTGGAGACGCTGACCCTCATCGCGCCGTACGCGCTGGCCATGGCGCTCGTCGGGCTGATGGAGTCGCTGATGACCGCGAAGCTGGTCGACGAGATCACCGACACCCGGTCCTCCAAGACCCGGGAGTCCGTCGGCCAGGGCGTCGCGAACATCGTCACCGGATTCTTCGGCGGCATGGGCGGCTGCGCCATGATCGGCCAGACGATGATCAACGTGAAGGTGTCGGGCGCCCGGACGAGGCTGTCGACCTTCCTCGCCGGCGCCTTCCTCATGGTGCTGTGCATCGTCTTCGGGCCGGTCGTCTCCGACATCCCGATGGCCGCCCTCGTAGCCGTCATGGTCATGGTCTGCTTCGCGACCTTCGACTGGCACTCCGTCACGCCGAAGACGCTCAAGCGGATGCCCGCCGGTGAGATCACCGTCATGGTCGTCACCGTGGTCTGCGTGGTCGTCAGCCACAACCTCGCCGTGGGCGTCGTCGTGGGCTCCGTCTGCGCGATGGTCATCTTCGCGAAGCGCGTCGCGCACCGGGCGAACGTCACCTCCGTGCTCGACCCGGACGGCGGACAGGTCGTCCACTGCGTGACCGGCGAGCTGTTCTTCGCCTCCTCCAACGACCTGGTCGAGCAGTTCGACTACGCCGGCGACCCGGACAGGGTGGTCATCGACCTTTCCGCCGCCCACATCTGGGACGCCTCCTCCGTGGCCGCACTCGACGCGATCGAGCACCGGTACGCCCAGCGCGGCAAGAGCGTGGAGATCACCGGCCTGAACGGCCCCAGCGGCCGCCTGCACGGAACGCTCAGCGGCAAACTCTCCGCGGGGCAGTGACCGCAGGGCCGACGGCGGGGAGGGAGAGGGCCATCACGTAGGCCCGGCGTGCGCGGGGGTCGTCGCCGCGGCCGGTTGTCAGAAGGGGCGGGGCTTCATGGGCTGCGGGGCGGCGGTCGGGCTCTCGAAGACGCACGCGGGCACGGGGCCGGCGGTCGCGCGCACCGACACGGGCGTGGGCGGCTCCGTCGGCAGCTCGACGTGGACGGTCACGGGGTGGTCGGCGCGCGTCGTGGCGTAGCCCGTCTCCTTGCCGTCGACGAGCACCTCGACGACGGCGGTGTGGCCCGTCTGCACCGTGGCGCTGACCGAGTGCCCGGCGTGGTCGATGTGGAAGTGATGGCGCCGCCTCATGAGACCGCCTCCCGCCGTGACCCCCTCACGACAAGCGTATCCAGCAGAGCCGGACACGGCCCGGGCAGGACGGCGGCGCCCCCTAGCGGGGGTCCGGTGCGGAGAGTGCGGAGAGTTCGGTGTGCGCCAGGGCGAGGAAGGCCGCGGACGGGCGGGCCTCCAGGGAGTGCTGCGCGGCCAGTGCGTCGAGGTGGTCCAGGACCGCGCCGACGGTGGTGAAGGGGCCGACCGGCCGGAGCAGCCAGAGGCGGCCCCGGGGGCGGGGCGGGAGTCCGAGGCCGGCGAGGGCCGCGTCGGCCTCCTGGTCGAGGTCGTGCAGGTCGGGCTCGGCGAGCGGGGCGCACTCCACGCCGGTGATGTGGCCGTGGCCGTCGAGCGAGGTGTCCACCGCCCAGTGGGTGGAGCGGTCGGGGATCCACGTACGGGCCGCCGGTGGCCAGACGTACGGGAGGAACACCCAGCGCAGGTCCTCGGGCGCGGGCTTCCAGCCGAGCACCTCCAGCTCCCGGATCTCGGGCAGCCGGTCCGGCTCCAGTTCGCTGCGGCCGGTGCGGCGCAGTGCGAGCGGGTGCGGCGTTCCGTCCTCGTCCCACGACATGCGGGCACGCTATCCGACGCGGTCGCGGATGTGCGTGACCCCGACCCCTCCGGAAGGGCGGACCGGCGCCGGTCTTCACGCCCCCAGAGGGTTGGCCGCGATGCGGGCCGCCGCGCCGCCCGCGACGTAGGCGGCCGCCGCGCAGTCGGGCTTGCGCTTCGCCTGGTCCTCGACCAGGGCGGTGAAGGCGGCTCCGAAGCCGGCTCGGGGGTGGGCGGCGAGGAGCGCGGCCGTGAAGGCCGGGTCGAACTCGGTGAGGCGCAGGCCGGAGACGTCGGCGCTCGTGCCGACCTGCAGGAGGTGGCTCTCGACGTCCTCGGCCGCCGTCACGTCGTCCCGCATGTGCAGGACGATCACCTCCTCGGCGCGGGCCCGGCGGGCCGCCGGCCAGCCCAGTCCCGCCGTCAGGACCCGCGCGACGTGGCCGCCGGCCTCCTCGAAGGGGAGGGTGTGGCTGTCGAAGGGCGCGGTCAGGCCCAGATCGTGGAGGAGGGCCGCCACGTAGAAGAGCTCCTCGTCGTACGCAAGGCCGTGCTGGTCGGCGTACTGCGCGCCGAAGGCGTAGGAGCGTACGGAGTGGTTCAGCAGCGCCGGGTCCGCGTACTCCGACGCGATCTGCAGGGCGGTACGGGCCGAGTTGGTGCCAAGGGTCCACGTCATGGGGCGTCAGCGTAGGCGGCGGCTGAAGTCCACGTCGGACGGGGGCTCCCCCGGCCAGTTGAGCCGGGCCGGGGCGGGCGGGGTCTCGGCGAGGACGGAGCCGTGCGAGACGACGTACCGGGGCCGGACCTGACGGCGGATCGCCTCCTCGGGCGAGGACGCCGGGAGCAGGACGAACGAGGCGGGAGCGCCCTCCGTGATGCCGTACTCCGCGTCCGACAGACCCAGGACGCGCGCCGCACGGTCCGTCACCATCGAGAAGGCCACCGGGATCTCGTCCGCGCCGGTGAGCTGGGCGGCGTACAGCCCGACGAGGGCGGTCTGGAGCGGGTTGGCGGTGCCGAGCGCGTTCCAGGGGTCCATCACGTCGTCGTGGCCGAAGGCCACGTTGACCCCGGCCGCCAGCATCTCCTTGACCTGGGTGAGGCCGCGCCGCTTCGGGTAGGCGTCGAAGCGGCCCTGGAGGTTGAGGTTGGCGAAGGGGTTGGCGACCAGGTTGATGCCGGAACGGGACAGCAGCCGCTGGAGTTTGAAGCTGTAGGCGCCGTTGTAGGAGCCCATGGCCGTCGTGTGCGAGGCGGTGGCGCGTTCGCGCAGGCCCGAGCGCAGGGCCAGGGTGGCCAGCACCTCCACGAAACGGGACTGCTCGTCGTCGATCTCGTCGCAGTGCGCGTCCACCCGGAGCCCGTGCACCTCGGCGAGCGCGAAGGCCGTCTTCAAGGAAGCCACCCCGTCCTCACGGGTGTCCTCGAAGTGCGGGATCGCTCCGACGACGTCCGCGCCGCGGGCCACCGCCTCCCGCAGCAGCGCCTCGCCGTCCGGGAAGGAGGCGATGCCCTCCTGCGGGAAGGCCACGATCTGGAGGGTCATGACCTCCCGCACCCGGTCGCGCACTTCGAGCAGCGCGTCGAGGGCGGTGAGGTCCGGGTCGGTGATGTCGCAGTGGGTGCGCACGTGCAGCACCCCCTGGGCCGCCTGCCAGCGCAGCACCTCGGTCGCCCGCGCGATCACGTCCTCGCGGGTCAGGGTCCGCTTGCGCTCGCTCCAGCAGGCGATGCCCTCCCAGAGGGTGCCGGAGGCGTTGGGGCGAGGCTCCCCGGCGGTCAGCGCCGTGTCGAGGTGGATGTGCGGCTCGACGAAGGGCGGGCTGAGCAGGGCGCCGTGCGCCTCGAGGAGGATGCCGGTGGCCGGCGGCTCCTTCTGGTCGTCGTGCGGGATCACGCGCGCGATCCGGCCGTCCTCCGCGACCTCGACGTCGGACAGGCCTGAGGTGTGCAGCAGCCGGGCGCCCCGGACGATCATCCGCATGGCGCCAGCCTACGGACCTGCGCAGACCTGCGCAGGCCTGCCGACTCAGCCGCGCTTGGCCTGGGCCTTCTGCTGCATGCCGCGCGTCTTCGCGGCGGACGACTGGATGTCCCTGGCCGCGGCCTTCGCGCGGGCCTCGGCAGCCGTGTTCTTCGCCAGCGCGCGCTCGGAGTCCTGGTGGATGTGGTGGCCGGTGTGCGCCTTCTTGGCCATGATCGTTCCTCCTTGGGCTACGGGTTCCACTCTGCGCCCGTTCGGAGCAGTCGGCATCCCGGGGACCGCTGCGGCCACAATGGGGCGCATGACCAGCGACAGCGAGATCACCCCCGAGACGCCCGACTGGGAGAAGCGGTTCCGGGCACCGCGCGTCGGGCTGCCCGACTGGGCCGAGGACGCCCCGGACCGTTCGCTCTTCGTCTCCAACGCGACCGGAACCTTCGAGCTCTACGCCTGGGACCGCGCCACCGGCGTCCAGCGGCAGGCCACCGACCGCCCGAACGGCACCACCGACGGCGCCCTCTCCCCCGACGGCGCATGGATCTGGTGGTTCTCCGACACGGACGGCGACGAGTTCGGCACCTGGGTGCGCCAGCCCTTCGGGGGCGGCCCGGACGAGCCGGCCACCCCCGGCCTGGAGCCCTCGTACCCCGCCGGTCTGGCGATCGGCCGCGACGGCACCGCGGTCGTCGGGCGCTCCACGGACGAGGAGGGAACCACGGTCCACGTGGTCCGCCCGGACGGATCCGCGCCCACCGTGATCTACCGCCACCGGGAGTCGGCCGGCGTGGGCGACCTGTCCCACGACGGGAGGGTCGTGGCCGTCGAGCACACCGAGCACGGTGACGCGATGCACTCCTCCCTGCGCGTGCTGACCCTCGACGGGGCCACCGTCGCCGAGCTGGACGACTCCCGCGGCGGCACGCAGGAGCTCGGCCTCGAGGTCCTCGGCTTCGCCCCGGTCGCGGGCGACACCCGCCTCCTCGTCGGCCACCAGCGGCGCGGCCGCTGGGAGCCCATGGTGTGGGACGTGGCCACCGGCGCCGAGGAGGAGCTCGCGATCGACCTGCCGGGCGACGTCAGCGCCGAGTGGTATCCCGACGGCTCCGCGCTCCTGGTCGCGCACGAGTTCGAGGCGCGCAGCGAGCTGTGGCGCTACGACCTGGCCGCGCGGGACCTCGTACGCGTGGACACGCCCCCGGGGACGGTCTCGGGTGCGACGGCGCGGCCCGACGGGACGGTGGAGTACCTGTGGTCCTCGGCCGCCGAGCCCTCGACGGTACGGTCCACGGCCGGCGGGGTCGTCCTGGACGCGCCCGGCTTCCGGCCGCCCGGCTCGCTGCCGGTGGAGGACGCGTGGGTGGACGGCCCGGGAGGGCGGATCCACGCGCTGGTGCAGCGGCCGGCCGGCCAGGGCGACGGACCCTTCCCGACGATCTTCGAGATCCACGGCGGTCCGACCTGGCACGACAGCGACGCCTTCGCGGCGGCCCCGGCGGCATGGCTGGACCACGGCTTCGCGGTCGTGCGGGTCAACTACCGCGGCTCGACGGGCTACGGCCGCGAGTGGACGGACGCCCTCAAGCACCGGGTCGGCCTGATCGAGCTGGAGGACATCGCGGCGGTCCGGGAGTGGGCCGTGGCCTCCGGCCTCGCGGACCCGGCGCGCCTCGTGCTGTCGGGCGGTTCCTGGGGCGGGTACCTGACGCTGCTGGGCCTGGGCACGCAGCCCGACGCCTGGGCGGTGGGCCTGGCCGCCGTACCGGTCGCGGACTACGTGACGGCCTACCACGACGAGATGGAGGCGCTGAAGGCCCTGGACCGCACCCTCTTCGGCGGTACCCCGGAGGAGGTCCCGGACCGCTTCGAGGTCTCCTCGCCGCTCACCTACGTCGACGCGGTGAAGGCTCCCGTCCACATCGCGGCGGGCGTCAACGACCCGCGCTGCCCGATCCGGCAGATCGACAACTACGTGGAGCGGCTCGTGGCGCGCGGCGCGGAGCACGAGGTGTACCGGTACGACGCCGGGCACGGTTCGCTGGTCGTGGAGGAGCGGATCAAGCAGGTACGGATGGAGCTGGAGTTCGCGCTGAAGCACCTGCCCCGCTAGTCCCGCTCCGGTGCACCCCCCGTACGGTGGTGGGGTGCACCGGTTTCTCCTGACCCCGCGCTGGTGGGGGATCAACGTCTTCGTCGCGCTCGCCGTCCCCTTCTGCCTGTTCATGGGGTCCTGGCAGCTCGGCCGGTTCGAGGACCGCGTCGACAGCCACCGGGAGGCGACGGCCGAGCGGCCCGCCGACCAGGTGGCCGCGCCCCTGGACTCGCTGCTTCCGGTGGACACGAAGACCTCCGGACGGCTGGCTTCCACAGCCGGGGAGTACGCCGATCAGATGCTGGTGCCGGAGCGGCGGCTCGACGGCCAGTCCGGTTTCTACGTGCTGACCCTGCTGAAGACCGACTCGGGCAAGGCCGTCCCGGTGGTCCGGGGCTGGCTGCCGGGGGCCGCGGACCCGGCGAAGGCCCCGGCCCCGCCGACCGGCCGGGTCGAGGTCACCGGCGCCCTGCAGTCCTCGGAGAACTCCGGCACGAAGGGGGTCCACTCCCAGGGCGGCCTGCCGGCCGGGCAGCTCGGGGTGATCGGGGCGGCCTCGCTGGTCAACATCGTCCCGTACGACCTGTACGACGCCTGGCTGACCGTGCAGACCCCGGCGGACGGGATGGTTCCGGTGCCTGCGCAGGCGCCCACCAACACCGGGCTCGACCTGAAGGCCTTCCAGAACCTCGGCTACACCGGCGAGTGGTTCGTCTTCGTCGCCTTCGTGCTCTTCATGTGGTTCCGGCTCTACCGCCGCGAGGTGGAGACCATCCGCGACACCGAGGCGGGTCTGCTCGAACCCGCCGCGTAGGGCGGGCCCACGGGCCCCCTGCTCGGCGGGCCGCTCACCGGGCGGCTGGCCGGGCTGCTCACCGGGCCGCTCACCGCGCTGCTCACCGGGCGGCTGGCCGGGCTGCTCACGGGGCAGCTGGTCGGGCTACTTTTCGACCGGGATCGCACCCGTCCGGTAGACCGTTCCGCCGCAGGCCTCGGGAAGCGTCGTCCGCGTGGTCGAGGACCCCGGCTGCGGGGTGTGCGAGACCGAGACGCCCGACGTCACCGGGGGCGCTCCCGTCTGCGGCTCGGTGGCCGCCCCCTGCGCCGGGGCGCCCGAGCTGCCCGCGGAGTCGGTCTGCGGCGGCTTCCCTCCCGCGTCCGGGTTCGTCGGCGTACAGGCCTCGCCCGACGGCACCCACGCGAAGCGGACCTCGTACGCCGTGTTCGGCGGCAGCACCAGAACCTGGGCCTCCGCCGACGGATCGGGCAGCAGCCCGCTCGCCGGGTCCCCCGCCGTGTGGCCCACCACCGCGACCGAGGAGCCCTGGCCGGCCGACGCACCGGCCGCAGGGGCCGCCGAGACGGCGTCCTGGCCGGTGACGGCGCAGCCCTGCGCCGAGACGTTGGTGACCCGGAAGCTGCCGTACACCTTGCCGTCGGTCTCCGGGGCGCGGGCCGAGCCCACCACCCCGAGCTGGTCCACGCCGCAGCCGGGCACGCCCGGCGCGGCCACCGGGGGCAACGGGCCCGTGCCCGCCACCGAACCGGTCGTGCCGGCCGAAGCACCCGCGCTGCCGGTGCCCGAGGGGCCCGCCGTGAGGCCGCCCACGGGGGAACCGCCCAGCGTGGCGTCCGGCTGCCCGGTGGCGCCGCCCACGGCCGGGGCGCTGCCGGAGGAGCGGTTGGACCTCGGCTGGTTCCCGGAGCCGTTCTGGTGCGGGTCGGACCCGACCGCGCCCGGCTTGTCGCCGGTGTGCTCGCCGTGCCCGGCCATGGCCGCGTGGTCCGTGGCCGTGCCCTCGCGGCCCGCCAGGTGCATGAGGGCCGGGATCGCCGTTCCGGCGAGCAGGGCCACCGCGGCGGCGCCGACCAGGGCCTGGCGTTTGCGGGCCCGGCGTGCGGGGACGGCGTGCCGCAGCCGCTCCAGGGCGCCCGCGGAGGGCTGGAGGCCCTCGACGGCGCCGTGCAGCAGGCCCCGCAGCGCCTCTTCCTCGCTCGCTCCGCCCGGCTGGGTGTGGTCGTCCATCATGACTGCGCAGCCTCCATCGCCACCCGCAGCGCGGCAATGCCCCGCGATCCGTACGCCTTGACCGAGCCGAGCGATATCCCGAGCGTCTCGGCGACCTGGGCCTCCGTCATGTCCGCGAAGTAGCGCAGCACCAGGACCTCGCGCTGACGGCGCTGGAGTCCGCGCATCGCCTTGATCAGATCGTCCCGCTCCAGCTGGTCGTACGCGCCCTCTTCGGCGCTCGCCATGTCCGGCATCGGCTTCGACAGCAGCTTGAGGCCGAGGATGCGCCGGCGCAGGGCGGAGCGCGAGAGGTTCACGACGGTCTGGCGCAGGTACGCCAGGGTCTTCTCCCGGTCGCGCACCCGGTTCCGCGCCGAGTGCACGCGGATGAACGCCTCCTGGACCACGTCCTCGCAGGAGGCGGTGTCGTCGAGGAGCAGGGCTGCCAGGCCGAGCAGGGAGCGGTAGTGCGCCTGGTAGGTCGCCGTGAGGTGGTCGACGGTGGTCCCGGCCACCACTTCGACGGTCACCTCGGCCGTCGTCTCCGACGTCGCCTCGGCCGGCTCGCTCCGGCTGCTCCCCGCCGCCTCAGCGCTGTCGCGCGGCGGGGGCACGAGACCGCCCGGGATCGGTGCGGCAGTCAGTACGGGCGCCTCGGAGGGCCCCATCGGCGGGACGGGCACGATCACGGGAAGACCGCCGCCGGGCGCACGGAGACCCCGGCGCGCCGGGATGATCCCGAGGGGCGCCGGGAGGAGTTTCGATTCGAGCAGTGCCTCTGCCACGCCTGTAGGACACGCGTCCCCCCGTCAGGGTTGTACGCGCGAGGCAGCCTCACCAGCCATATCCCCGTTGTCCTCATGCGTACCCGCTCTTCCCGAATTGCCCCGTCTTATCGAGACGGCAGTCGGGCCATCACCTTGATCAAGGGATCAGCACCGATCCTACAAAGCGAATTACGCAAATTCACCTGCGATCAGTTCCGCGATCAGCGTGGCGTTCAGAGCGGCGCCCCTGCGGAGGTTGTCGGCGCACACGAAGAACTCCAGGGCGTGGGGGTCGTCGAGCGAGGCCCGCACCCGCCCCACCCAGGCCGGATCCGTCCCGGCGGCGTCCGCGGGGGTGGGGAACTCCCCCGCCGCGGGATCGTCCACGAGCACCAGGCCGGGCGCGGCCTTCAGGATCTCCCGGGCGTGCGGGGCCTCCACCTCGTTCTCGAACCGGGCCCGCACGGTCAGCGAATGCCCCGTGAGCACCGGCACCTGGACGCAGGTCACCGACACCGGGAGCCGTTCCAGCTGCAGGATCCGGCGCGTCTCCGCCCGTACCGCCAGCTCGTGCGAGGACCAGCCGTCCTCGCGCAGCTCGCCGGACCAGGGCACGACGTTGAGGGCGAGGGGCCCGGCGAAGGGGCCGGTGTCCTCGCCCACGGCACGGCGGACGTCCCCGGTCTGCTCTCCGAGGGAGGTCCCGGCGACCAGCGACAGCTGGCGGCGCAGCGCCTCGGAGCCGGGCCGGCCCGCGGCGCTCGCGGCCTGGTACGAGGAGACCACCAGCCCGGTGAGGGCGTACTCGGCGTGCAGCGCGCCCAGGGCGGCGATCATGGCGGCGGTCACGCAGTCCGGGCCGGCGACGATCCCGCGCGGGCGGATCCGTACGGCGTGCCCGTTGACCTCGGGCGCCACGAGCGGGACCTCGGGGTCCGCCCGGAAGGCGGCGGACTGGTCGACGACGACCGTGCCGCGCGCGGTGACGACGGGTGCCCACCGGGCCGAGACCTCGGCCGGGGTCAGGAAGAGTGCGACGTCGCCCGGACCGAAGCCGTCGAAGGCGTCCTCGGTGAGGGCGAGCACCTCGGTCTCCTCCGCGCGGACGGCCAGCGTGCGGCCGGCCGAGCGCGCGGAGGCGATCAGGCGGATGTCGCCCCAGACGTCCGCCCGCTGGGACAGGATCTGGAGCAGGATCGAACCGACTGCTCCGGTCGCCCCGACCACGGCGAGTGCCGGGGCGGAGGACCGGGTCGCGGTCATCGTCCGGTGCCTCCGTAGACGACTGCTTCGTCACTGTCGGAGTCGAGGCCGAAGGCCGTGTGCACGGCGCGGACGGCCTCGTTGACGTCGTCCTGGCGGGTGACGACCGAGATGCGGATCTCGGAGGTGGAGATCAGCTCGATGTTGACGCCCGCGTCGGACAGCGCCTGGAAGAAGGAGGCGGTGACGCCCGGGTTCGTCTTCATGCCGGCGCCGACCAGGGAGATCTTGCCGATCTGGTCGTCGTAGCGCAGGGAGTCGAAGCCGATCGCGCCCTTCGCCTTCTCCAGGGCGTCGATGGCCTTGTGGCCCTCGGTCTTGGGGAGCGTGAAGGAGATGTCCGTGAGGCCCGTCGAGGCCGCCGAGACGTTCTGCACGATCATGTCGATGTTGATCTCGGCGTCCGCGATGGCGCGGAAGATCGCCGCGGCCTCGCCCGGCTTGTCCGGAACGCCGACGACCGTGATCTTGGCTTCGGAGACGTCGTGAGCGACTCCGGAGATGATGGCGTGCTCCACCTGCTCGTCCCCTTGCGGATTCTCGTTGCTGACCCAGGTGCCCGGCAGTCCCGAGAAGGACGACCGGACGTGGATCGGGATGTTGTATCGGCGTGCGTACTCGACACAGCGGTGCAGCAGCACCTTGGAACCGGAAGCGGCGAGCTCCAGCATGTCCTCGGAAGAGATCCAGTCGATCTTCTTCGCCTTCTTCACGACGCGGGGGTCCGCGGTGAAGACGCCGTCGACGTCGGTGTAGATCTCGCAGACCTCGGCGTCCAGCGCCGCCGCGAGCGCCACGGCCGTGGTGTCCGAGCCGCCGCGGCCCAGGGTGGTGATGTCCTTGGAGTCCGCGGACACGCCCTGGAAACCGGCGACGATGGCGATGTTGCCCTCGTCCAGCGCGGTGCGGATACGGCCCGGCGTGACATCGATGATGCGCGCTTTGTTGTGGACCGAGTCGGTGATCACACCTGCCTGGCTACCGGTGAACGACTGGGCCTCGTGGCCCAGGTTTTTGATCGCCATGGCCAGCAGGGCCATGGAGATCCGCTCTCCGGCGGTCAGCAGCATGTCGAATTCGCGCCCGGCAGGCATGGGAGAAACCTGCTCGGCGAGATCGATCAGCTCGTCCGTCGTGTCGCCCATCGCGGAAACCACGACGACCACCTGGTGGCCGTTCTTCTTGGCATCCACGATCCGCTTGGCGACACGCTTGATGCCCTCGGCATCGGCTACGGAGGAGCCTCCGTACTTCTGCACGACAAGGCCCACGTGCGCTCCTCGCTCAGTCCGTCTCATTGCTGGTGCAGTCTAACGAGCGACCGGGATCCGACCGCTTCGTACCACATCATGAGACGAAAAGATCAAAGAATGGGTTCCCGCGCCGGGCTCTCATTTACGGCCGAAGCCGCCGAGCTCCTCCGCCATCACCCGTCCGGCCTGCTCCGCGAGGTCGTCCTCGGTCATGTCCTCGTCCGTGTCCAGGCCGTCCAGGGCCTCCAGCGGCTGGTTCAGGCGTACGTGCGAGATCAGCGACTGGAGGGCACGCAGGGTGGCCGAGGCCGTCGGGCCCCAGTTGGTGAAGTACGAGAACTGCCACCACCACAGCGCCTCCGTGATGCGGCCCGACTGGTGGTGGATGAGCCCGTGCCGCAGGTCGGCGACCACGTCGGCCAGGTCGTCGGAGATCCGGTGGGCCACCGGGGCCTTGCGCGGCTCGTACGGGTCGAAGACCTCGGAGTAGACGTCGACCGGCTCCAGCATGACCGCGAACCGCTCGCGCAGGTCGTCCACGTCCGGTTCCGGGCCGAGATCGGGCTCGTAGCGCTCGTCCGGCAGCACGTCCTGGTACGCGCCCAGTCGGCCGCCCGCCAGCAGCAGCTGGGACACCTCCAGGAGGAGGAAGGGCACGGCGCTGTCGGGGTCCTCGCCCTTGGCGACCTCGGTGACCGCAACGATGAACGACTCGATCTGGTCCGCGATCGAGGCGGCGAAGTCGTCCGGATCCTGGCCGAGAGCGTGCAGCATTGCGTCAGACATCGAGAAGTCGCCTTCCTTCAAAGGCCCGCCCGAGCGTGACCTCGTCCGCGTACTCCAGATCTCCCCCGACGGGGAGCCCGCTGGCCAGGCGGGTGACCTTGAGGCCCATGGGCTTGATCATGCGGGCGAGGTAGGTGGCGGTCGCCTCGCCCTCCAGGTTCGGGTCGGTGGCGAGGATCAGCTCGGTCACCTCTCCGTCCGCGAGGCGCGCCAGCAGCTCGCGGATGCGCAGGTCGTCCGGGCCGACGCCCTCGATCGGGCTGATCGCGCCGCCGAGGACGTGGTACTTGCCCCGGAACTCACGCGTCCGCTCGATCGCGACGACGTCCTTCGGCTCCTCGACGACACAGATGACCGTGAGGTCGCGGCGCGGATCGCGGCAGATGTTGCACCGCTCCTCCTGCGCCACGTTCCCGCACACCGCGCAGAACCGGACCTTGTCCTTGACCTCGAGCAGCGCGTGCGCGAGGCGGCGGACGTCGGTGGGCTCGGCCTGCAGGATGTGGAAGGCGATCCGCTGCGCGCTCTTGGGCCCGACGCCGGGCAGCCTGCCCAGTTCGTCGATCAGGTCCTGAACCACGCCTTCGTACAACGGACTGCCTTCTCTCTCTGTGTCTGTCTGTGGGGTACTGCGGGACTAGAACGGAAGGCCGGGGATGCCGCTGCCGCCGCCCAGTCCCTGGGCCAGGGGGCCCAGCTTCTGCTGCTGGAGCGCCTGCGCATTCTCGTTGGCCGCCTGGACCGCCGCGACCACCAGGTCGGCGAGCGTCTCCGTGTCCTCGGGGTCCACGGCCTTCGGGTCGATCACCAGGGCCCGCAGTTCGCCGGAGCCGGTGACGGTCGCCTTCACCAGGCCGCCGCCGGCCTGGCCCTCGACCTCGGTCTGCGCGAGCTCCTCCTGGGCAGCCGCGAGATCCTGCTGCATCTTCTGGGCCTGCTGGAGCAGCTGCTGCATGTTGGGCTGGCCACCACCGGGAATCACAGGACACTCACTCCGTTCGTCGGGGCCATCTGGCCGTCGGGACCTCGCAACGCTTGGTCAATCCGAGCCTACGTGCTCCCCGCGCGCTGCGCCCTACGCCGTGAGGACCAACTCTTTCGAGTGAGAGACGGGGCGTACGCGTACCTGATGGAGACCTCCTGCGGGCGGAAATCCCGGGATTCGGCGCCCATCGCCCGTCCATCGAAGGTAGGAAGAGCATGCGCATCATTGCGCACACGCGCACCACCACACGTCAGCGCAGGCAGAGGGAGTGCCGGGTGAGCCAGCCGGAGATGCAGCCCGACGGGCCACCCCGGGATCCCCGGGAGGAAGGCGGCGGACCGATGGCGGCGGGCGATCTGACCGGCCGGCCGTTCCCCCTCGGGGACTGGGGCGAACCCGCGGAGCGGCTCGACGAGCTCTACCGGCGGGTCGAGGCCGATGCGCTGCGCACCGCCGAGTGGTACCTGTCGGACCGGGCGTGGAAGCGCCGGGGCGCGCGGGTGCTGCGCGTCGGCGCGGCCGTGGGCGCCGTCACGGGCGCCGCGATGCCGCTGCTGGAGCTGACGGGCTCGGCGCCGGGCGCCTCGACGTACGGGTACCTGGCGCTGCTGCTGGGCGCGGCCGCCCTGGCCTGCGACCGGTTCTTCGGACTGACGTCCGGCTGGATGCGGGACGTGGCCACGGCCCAGGCGGTGCAGCGGCGGCTCCAGACTCTCCAGTTCGACTGGGCGTCGGAGAACGTGCGCGAGGTCCTCGGGCCCACCGAGGGCACGGCCAGCGAGGCCGCCGAGCGCTGCCTGACCGTGCTGCGGCGCTTCTCGGAGGACGTGACGGAGCTGGTGCGCTCCGAGACGGCGGAGTGGATGGTGGAGTTCAGCTCCGGCCCCGCCCCCCTGGTGATGCAGTCCCTGGGCGCCTCCGGGGCCCGCGCGGACGCGAACATCCCC
>NZ_JARAYQ010000250.1:0-11711 GCF_033794505.1 Streptomyces sp. MB09-01
GGGATGGGCTGTTGTCTGTTTTTTGGGTGCTGGTGTGGTGTGGGTGCGTGTTGTTGTGTTGTTTTGTTTTTTTTTTCAGGAGAAGATGGGCTACGGGGTTGTTGCCTGTGTCGTGGGGTCGGGGATGTGTTTAAGAGACAGCACCCGGCCCCCGCTGGCCCTGGCACTCCCCGCACTGCTCGCCGTCGCGTTCCTGCTGATGCCGCTCATCGGCATCCTCGTCCGCACCCAGTGGGGCGAGCTCGGCACCCATCTCGGCAGCCCCGGCGTCGTCGAGGCGCTGCAGCTCTCGCTCCTGGTGTCCCTGTGGGCTCTCGGCCTCTCGCTGCTCCTCGGCGTTCCCCTCGCCTGGCTGCTGGCCCGCGTCCCCTTCCAGGGCAAGGCGCTGGTCCGCTCGCTCGTGCTGCTCCCCATGGTGCTGCCGCCGACCGTCGGCGGTGTCGCCCTGCTCCTCGGCTTCGGCCGGCGCGGGCTGCTCGGGCCCTGGCTGGAGGACATCTTCGGGATCACCTTGCCGTTCCACACCTCGGGGGCGGTCGTGGCGGCCACCTTCGTCGCCATGCCGTTCCTGGTCATCAGCCTTGAGGGCGCCCTCGGCGGTCTCAAGCAGAGCTTTGAGGAGACGGCCGCCTCGCTCGGCGCCTCACCGGTCCGCGTGTTCTTCACGGTGACCCTGCCCATGGTGGCCCCCGGCCTGATCGCCGGAGCCGCGCTCACCTGGGCCCGCGCGCTGGGAGAGTTCGGCGCGACCATCACCTTCGCGGGGAACCTGCCCGGCACCACCCAGACCCTGCCGCTGCAGGTGTACCTGCTGCTCCAGGACCAGCCCGAGGCCGCCACCTCCGTGTCCCTGCTCCTTCTGGCGATCGCCATGGCCGTGCTGATCGCGCTGCGCGGCCGGTGGACGGGCACCCCGGTCACCGCCCGCGAGGCCGCGGCCGCGCCGCCGGTGTCGGACGAGACGCCCGCCGCAGCGCCGGACCCCGGCACCGAGACCGCCGCACCGCCGGAGTCCGCGCCGCACGGGGCCGGCCGCTGGCCGCTGCACGCCACCGTCACCGGCTTCAACCAGCTCACCCTCGCCGCCGAGCCCGGCACCACCATCGCCGTCGTCGGCGAGAACGGCGCCGGCAAGACCACCCTGCTGCGGGCCCTGCTCGGCCTGACCCCCCGGGCCCACGCCGACCTCCGGCTCGGCGACGCCGACGTCACCGCACTGCCCCCGCACAAGCGGCAGGTGGCCTGGGTCCCGCAGGACGGCGCGCTGTTCCCTCACCTGAGCGCCCTGGCGAACACCGCGTACGGACTGCGCGCCCGCGGGGTGCCGCGCGCCGATGCCCGCCGCGAGGCGCAGGACTGGCTGGACCGGCTCGGCGTCGGGCACCTCGCCCAGCGCAAGCCGGCCCAGCTGTCGGGCGGCCAGGCCCAGCGGGTGGCCCTGGCCCGCGCGCTGGCCGCCCGCCCGCGGCTGCTGCTGCTCGACGAGCCGCTGGCGGCCCTCGACCAGACCACGCGGGCCCGCGTCCGGCACACCCTGCGCACGCACCTCGCCGGCTTCGGCGGGGTCTGCCTGATCGTCACGCACGATCCCGTCGAGGCGGTGTCGCTGGCCGACCGGGTCCTCGTACTGGCCGACGGCCGCACCCTGCAGGACGCGCCGCCCGCCGAGGTGAGCCGGCACCCGCGCTCTCCGTGGGTGGCGCGCATGCTGGGGCGCAACGCCTGGCCGGGCATCGCGTCGGCGGACGGCCTGGCCCTCGCCGAGGGCGGCCGGCTCGTCGTCGCGGAAACGCTGCCCGAGGGGGCGCAGGCTCTGGCGATCATCGCCCCGGAGGCGGTCTCGGTGCACCGGGAGCGCCCGGGCGGCAGCCCCCGCAACGTCTGGCCGGGCACGGTACGGGAGATCACCGCGGTCGGCAGCCGGCTGCGGGTCCTGATCGCCTCGGGCGGGGCACCCGACCTGGTCGCGGAGATCACCCCGGAGGCGGCGTCCGAGCTGGGCATCGCCGACGGCGCCGCAGTGTGGACCAGTGTGAAGGCCACCGAGGTCACGCTCGTCCGCCTCTGACGGCCGGACGGCTGGGACGGCCTGACGGCCTGACGCCCTGACGCCAGGCCGCCCTGACGCCCTGACCACGGGGAATCGTTTGGACGGGCGTCTGCGGGCTGACATATGTTCAGCGGAGCCTGCGCCGCCCGTCGGCAGGCGTCATCCGCTTGTGACACGTTCCCGTGGGGGTACTCCGCCATGTCCTTCAGCGCGCCCGGCTCTCCGCCGGCGACGACGCCCGCTCCGCCGCCGTACAGCGGCCCGCCGCCGCGCGTCGACGTGCTGCGCTCCCCGCAGGGCCTCGCGACCGCCGTGACCGTGCTGCTGTGCGTCGCGGGCGCGGTGAACCTCCTCTCGGCCGGCGCCAACGCCTTCGTCTTCTCGGTCATGGACGACCTCGTCGCGGACCCGGGCAAGGTTGCGGACCACACGGTCGGCCTGTCGGACGGCTTCACCGCCCTGGCCGGGAGCTTCCGGCTCCTGTCGATGCTCGCCACGGCGGTCGTCTTCCTCGTCTGGTTCCACCGCGTGCGCGTGAACGGCGAGGTCTTCCGGGCCGATGCGTTCACACAGAAGCGCGGCTGGGCCGTCGGCGGCTGGTTCATCCCGATCGGGCACCTGTTCCTGCCCCTGTGGACCGCACGGCAGATCTGGACGGCCAGCACCCAGCACGGGCCGGACGGCTCCCTCCGCCCGGTCTCCCGCGCTCCCCTCACGGCCTGGTGGGTGGTCTGGGTCGTCGCGTCGATCACCGACCGGGCGTACAGCCGGATCTACCTGCACGCCGAAAGCCCCGAGGCCCTCCAGGCCACGGCCGCCTTCGGCATCGGCTCCGACCTGCTCATGGTCACCGCCGCCGTGCTCGCCGTCCGCTTCGTCCGCAGGCTCACGGCCATGCAGCACACCATGGCCCTGCAGGGCCCGTACGCCACGGCCTGACGCCACGGCCTGACCCCGCGGCCTCGCGGACACGGGCGCTTTTCGGCACGGGGCCGGGCCGCGGGTGCGGCGGGCCGGCCGGGCCTCAGTCCCCCGGCTCCGGTCCGGCGAGGGCGAACTCGCACCACACGCACTTCCCGCCGCCCCGGGGCTCCACGCCCCACTCGTCCGCGAGCCGCTCCACCAGCATCAGCCCGCGCCCCGACACGGCCCAGTCCCCCGCCTCCCGCCGTCTCGGCAGGGCGCTGCTGGCGTCCTCGACCTCGATGCGGATCCGGCCCTGCGCCGTGAGCCGCATGCTGACGTCGCCGCCGCCGTCGGTGTGGACCAGGGCGTTGGTCATCAGCTCGTCCGCCGCCAGTTCGATCTCGTCGGCCCGGTCCCGCGCTCCCCACGCGGCGACCGCCGCGCGGATCAGGTGCCTGGCCTGTCCCGGGGCCTCCGCGTCCCCCGGTTCCAGGCGCTGGCGCAGCGGACCGCCGCCCCGCGCGCCGGGTGTGCCGCGGCGGCGCAGGACGAGGAGGGCCATGTCGTCGCCCCCGCCGGAGTCCCCGACCAGGTCGCACAGCACGTCGGCGAGCTCCTCCACGTCCACGGGGCCGCTGTGGACCGCGGCCATGAGCTCCCGCATGCCGGTGTCGTGGTCGGCGCCGGGGCGTTCGATCAGACCGTCCGTGCACAGCACCAAGGTGTCCCCCGGGTGCAGCTCGAGGCTGGTGACGGGGTAGCCCGTGCCGGTTCCGGGCTGTTCGCGGGGCGGCAGGCCGAGCGGCAGACCGCCCGCCGCCTGGATCCGGTGGCAGCTGCCGTCGCCGCGCCGCACCACCGGGTCGAGGTGGCCGGCGCGGACCATCCGGAGCATCCCGGTGGTGAGGTCCACCTCGGCGTACGTGCACGTGGCGAACCGTTCCGTCTCCAGTTCGCGCAGGAAGACGGAGGCCCGCGCCATCGCCGCCGCCGGGGTGTGCCCCTCGACGACGTACGCCCGCATCACGATGCGCAGCTGCCCCATGACGGCGGCCGCGTCCGTGTCGTGCCCCTCGACGTCGCCGATCATCACCCCGACCCGGCCGTCGCCGAGCGGGATCACGTCGTACCAGTCGCCGCCGATGTCCCGCCCCATCCGGGCGGACCGGTAGCGTACGGCGATCCGCGCGCCCGGCACCTCCGGGATCCGGCGGGGCAGCATGGCCCTCTGCAGCCCTTCGGCCAGGTCGTGCTCCTGCTCGAAGAGCATGGCGCGCTGCAGGCCCTGCGCGACGCCGCTGCCGAGCGCCATCAGCAGGTTTCGCTCCTCGGCGGTGAAGTCCCCGTCCCGCGTGTAGAGCAGCCCGAGCGCCCCGATGGGCCGCCCCTGGGCGATCAGCGGCAGGTAGACCCCGCTGCGGACGGACAGCGGCTCGATGTACGGCCACAGCTGCGGGTAGCGGCTCTGGAACTCCTCGCGCGAGACGAGGAAGACCGGCTGCATGGTCCGTACGGCCTCGCTCATCGGGAACCTGGCGTCGATGCGCGTGTACTCGATCTCCGGTACGTACGAGCCGAGCTGTCCCTCCGCGACCAGGTGGATGCGGCCGCCGTCGACGATGCCCAGCATCACGCTGACGGCGCCGAGGTGCCCGAGGGCCTGCGGGTCCTTGAGGACGTCGGTCACGTCGTTGACGGTGCGGGCGTGGGCGAGGATGGCGGTGGTCCGCTCGACGACGCCCGTCATCCGGCGCCTCCCCTCGGCCTGCTCCCCGGCCGCCCCGGGCTCGCCCGGGTCGTGGGCGGCGTCGCGCAGGATCCCGATGACGCGGTACGGGCGGCCGTCCGGGTTCCGCAGGATGTGGCCCTGGATGTGGGTCCAGGTCGGCGTTCCGTCACGGAGGCGGGTGCGTACGTAGGCCCCGTAGTGGCTCCGGCCGTCCTTGATCGCCTGCGCCACCCGGGCGTCGAGGCGCGCCGCCTCGGCGGGGGTCAGGCGCTGCCTCAGTCCCTCGGAGGTCCCGTCGTACTCCTCCGGGCGCAGGTCGAGGACCTCGAGGGCGGTGGTATCCAGGTGCATCCGCCCACTGTCGAGGTCCCAGTCGAATGTGCCCATGCGGTTGAGCGCGAGGCTCGTATCGGGCCGCGCGGGCCAGTCGACCTCGGGGTTCTTTCCCCTGCGGGCCATGCAGCCAGGGTCTCACTCTCCCCCGCCCGTGTCCCCGTGGGGCGGCCGGCCCCCGGCGGCGCGGCCCCGGCCACCGGCGCCGGCCCGCTGAAACGCGCCGGCGCGCGCATCGTCCCGGCCGGACCCGCACCTTCCGGGCCGAGGGGGCGCCGGGCCTGCCATCGGTGCGGGAAAACCTTCTGGTCCACGGTCTGTTGGCCGTCTAGCATGACCCGCTATGCCCACCAACGAGAAGATCATCGAGCAGGCCCTCGACCGGATCGCCGCAGGTTACGTCTTCCCCGAAAAGGCCGTCGTCATCGAGGCGGCGATCCGCGGCCATCTCGCGGCGGGCGCGTACGAGGGCCTGGACGGGCCGGCCCTCTGCGAGACGGTGACGGCGCACCTCCAGGAGGTGTGTCCGGACAAGCACCTGCGCCTGCTCTGGTCCGAGGAGCCGCAGTCGCTGGAACCGGTGGACGCGGACGGGGGCCGGGCCGCGTTCCTCAAGCTGCTGAGGGAGCACAACCAGGGCGTCCGCCGCGTCGAGCACCTCGAAGGCAACATCGGGCTCATCGAGGTCGGGCGCATCGCCACCGCCGTCGAGGGCGCGAGCGTGATCGGCGCGGCCATGCAGCTGGTCGCGGGCAGCTCCGCACTCGTGCTGGACCTGCGCGGCTGCCTCGGCGGGGCGCCGGAAGGGGCCGCGATGTGGTGCAGCTACTTCTTCGGCGACGACCAGGTGCACCTGAACGACATCTACGAGCGGGCCACCGACACGACCCGGCAGTACTGGACGGCGGCCCACCTGCCCGCGCCGCGCTACACGAACCGGCCGGTGTACGTGCTGACGAGCGAGATCACGTTCTCCGGGGGCGAGGACGTGGCGTACACCCTGCAGGCGCAGGGTCGGGCCGTCGTCGTCGGCGCGACGACTCGGGGCGGCGCCCATCCCACGGACCGCCACGCGGTCGCCGAGCACGTGCTCGTGACCGTGCCGGCGGCTCGGACCATCAATACGGTCACCGGCACCAACTGGGAGGGCGTGGGGGTCGTTCCGGACCTTCAGGTCCCGGCGGACCAAGCGCTCGACACCGCGCTCAAGGCCGCACTGCGGCAGGTGGAAGCGGAGCGGGGCGCCGCGGCGCGCTGACGCCCGGCACGCCTCACCAGGGCGGGTCCGGCGTGCCCGCGTCATGGACCAACAGGGCGATCTGGACCCGGTTGTTGAGGTCCAGCCGGGTCAGGATCCGTGACACGTGGGTCTTCACCGTGGGCAGCGCCAGGTGGAGTTCCCGCGCGATCTCCGCGTTGGACAGGCCCCGCCCGACCGCCAGGGCCACCTCCCGCTCGCGTTCGGCCAGCAGCGCCAGCCGGGCGCGGGCGGCGGCAGCCCGGCCGTCCTGGCCGGCGCCGCCCGCCACCTGGTCGATCAGGCGGCGCGTGACGGCCGGGGAGAGCACCGGGTCCCCGGCGGCCACCGTGCGGATGGCCGTCACGATCTCCTGCGGCGGCGTGTCCTTGAGGAGGAACCCGGCCGCACCGGCGCGCAGCGCCCGCAGGACGTGCGCGTCGGTGTGGAAGGTGGTCAGGACGAGGACTTCCGGAGCCCCCGGCCGTGCCCGGAGCGCCTCGGTCGCGGCCAGCCCGTCGACACCGGGCATCCGGATGTCCATCAGCACCAGGTCGGGGCCGTGCGCGGCAACCAGCCCGGGCACCTCCGCCCCGTCGGCGGCCTCGGCGACCAGCTCGACGTCGGGGGCTCCGCCCAGCATCAGACGCAGCCCGGCGCGGACGATCGCGTCGTCGTCGACCAGCAGTACGCGGATCACCCGCGGCTCCTCCCCCGTCTCCCTCGCCCTTCGGTCATCAGGTCTGCCAGGGTAGCCAGGCGTGCACCCGGAACCCGCCGTCGGCGGGGACGGCCGTCAGTTCCCCGCCCGCCAGCCGGGCGCGTTCCGCCAGGCCGATCAGCCCCTGCCCGCCGCCCTCACCCGTTGCCCCGACGGCCGCCGCGGCAGGGGCCGAACCCGGCCCGGGTGGCCGGGCGTTGCGGACCTCCACCGTCAGCCCCTCCCCCGGGCCCCCGGCCACCCGTACGTCGACGGCCGCGCCGGGCGCGTGCTTGCGTACGTTGGTCAGCGCCTCCTGGACGATCCGGTACGCCGTACGCCCCACCAGGGGCGGCGGCGCGGCCTCCTCCGGCGGCGCGGCCAGGCCGATCCGTCCGCCCGCGGCCCGCGCCTCCGCCACCAGCCGGGCCAGGTCCGCCAGTTCCGGCTGTGGCCGCTCCCCCTCCGCGGGCGCCGACCCGGATCCCGCCCGCAGTACGCCGATCACCTCGCGCAGATCGTGCAGGGCCAGGTGGGCGCTCTCCCGCATCACTCCGGCGGCCCGTTCGATCTCGGCCCGCGGGGCACCGGAGTTGAACTCCAGGGCGCCCGCGTGCACGCTCAGCAGCGTCAGCCGGTGACCGAGCACGTCGTGCATCTCGCGGGCGATCTCCTCCCGGGCCTCCATGCGCGCCCGCTCCGCGCGTGACTCCGCGTCCGCCTCTGCCAGTTCGGCCCGGTCGCGCAGGGAGGCGATCAGCTGCTGCCGGGACCGCCGGAACAGCCCCCAGCCGATGGCCCCGGCGATCAGGGCGAAGTACGTCACCGCCGAGCCCGCCCGGTCCTCGGCCATGTCCGGCAGCTGCCAGAGGAAGACGGGCAGCGGGGCGAAGGCCAGCGCCGCCACCCACGCCGTGGTCTTCCACGGCCGCGTCGCGGCCACCGTGAACACCGCGATCATCGTCGGGCCGGTCAGATAGTGCGCCTGACTGCCGGCCAGGAGCAGGACCACGGCGAGCTGGACCGGCCGGCGCCGCCGCAGCAGGACCGCGGCGCACCCCAGGCCGCCGGCCACCTGGTCGGCGGCCCGCCACCCCGGACCGAGGTCCTCCGCGACCGGGACGGAATGCGAGCTGACTGCCGCGAAGCAGGCGGCGAAGAGGAAGAGCCCCAGGTCGACGGCCCAGTCCCGGCGGGTTCGGTGGATGCGGCGCATACCCCCGGAATCTACGCGGGCGGGCGCGTGCCGGAACCCGCCCGCCCCGGATCGGATACTTAAGTACGAGCACTGAGCGCCCTAAGACCGATCCTGCGGCCGGCGCCCGGCTCCTAACGTCGGAGCATGACCTCCTCCACCCCGAAGTCCCCGCTGTCCGCCGTCACGGGGCTGCTCTCCTTCGTCCTCGTCGTCGGCGGCGCGAGCGGTCTGCTGCACGAGTGGCTCGGCTGGATCCACTTCATGGGCTTCGTCCGTTTCCTCGCCCCCGACGGCTACGAGACCTACACCTACGTCGTCATGCTCGTCCTCGGCCTCGCGGTGGGCGCGGCGGGCGACGCACCGACCCGGCGCGGCCGCGCCTGATCCGGCTCGCCGTTACGCCGTCCGTGTCTTCGCCGGCCGGCCTCGCCGCGGGGCGGGGGAAGGGCGTCGGACCTGGGAGTGCACCGCATCCCCGGCGTGGGGGATGCGGTGCACTCAGGGCTGCCGCCGGAGGCTGGTACTCCGGCCGGCTAGGTTTCGCGGTCCTCCGGCTCCGGGGCTTCGGGCTCCACCGGGGCTTCGGGCTCCACCGGGCCTTCAGGCTCCACCGGGCCTTCAGGCTCCACCGGGGCCACCGACTCAGGCTGCTCGGTGGGCGTGTCCGGCTTCGTCTCCGTCTCGGCCGTCGCCGTCGTGCGCGTCTCGGCCGTCGCCGTCGTTTTCGGCTCGGCCGGCGGCGTGGGCGTTTCCGTCTCCCTGAGCGTCTTCGGTTCCGTCACCGTCTCCGTGGGCTTCAGCGGCTGACGCTCGTCTTTCGTCTCCGTGGGCTTCGCCGGCTCCGTCACCGTCTCCGTGGGCTTCAGCGGCTGACGCTCGTCTTCCGTCTCCGTGGGCTTCCCCGGCTCCGTCACCGTCTCCGTGGGCTTCACCGGCTGCCGCTCCGTTTCGGTCGGCTTCCCCGGCTTCGTCTCGGTTTCGGTCGGCTTCCCCGGCTTCGTCTCGGTTTCGGTCGGCTTCCCCGGCTTCGTCTCGGTTTCGGTCGGCTTCCCCGGCTTCGTCTCGGTGCCGGTCGACTTCCCCGGCTTCGTCTCGGTGCCGGTCGACTTCCCCGGCTTCGTTTCGATGCCGGTCGGCTTCCCCGGCTTCGTCGGCAGGAACGTCGGCGTCTGGATCACCGGCGGCGGCACCGGCCGGTCGGGCCTGCCGTGGTGGCTGCCCTTCTCGCGCTCGTACCAGCGCCGGTTGTCCTGGTCATAGATCACGATCTTGTGCACCACGGTCGGCGCCGGTGCGATGACCACCACCTTCTGCGGCTGGTACGAGGGCCACGTCTGGCCGAAGCGCTTCGGGTTGGCCTTGAGCGCCACCGGCGGGCCGAGCGGGTTCCCGCACGCGCAGCGCACCCGCGGCACTCCGCGGTCGTCCACCAGCACGGCCGTCCCGGCCTGCAGTACGGCCTGGTAGCTGGTGAGCTTGCCGTTCTGGTAGCCGTGGTTCGTCACCCGGGTGTCCATCCGCAGCTGCACCGAGGTGAGCGAGCGGAGGTACGAGGGGACGGACTGTGGCTGGATGCCGAGGGCCGAGGCGAAGGCGGCGTTCTTGGCGGGATCCGCGGACAGCGACTTGATCTGCTTCTCCACGTCGCAGCTGGCGGTGTCCCTGGTGCCCCCGTACACGCCCGGCGCGGAGCCGCTGATGCTCCTGGTGCCCGTCGTGGTGCCCCCGGTGGCGCTGGCCGGGGCGCTGGGGGTCTTGGGGCCCGTGGGAGACGCGGGGGGCGCCGTCGGGCTCTCCGGCGGCGTCTCCGCGTTGGTCACGGTCGACTCGGTGAACGGGTCGGGGCCGGAGGCGGCGGCCGGCTGGAGGAAGACCTCCCCACCGGCGTTGTCGGTACCGCTGGGCCGGGTGAGGACGACGGCCAGGGCCACGACCGCCACCACCGCGACGAGCATCGTGGCGAGCCGTGGCACGGATCGCCACCACGGCCCCTTGTCAGGACCACCTGGCCCGCCGGGGCTTCCCGACGCGGGCGGTGCGGACGGAGGCGGGGGCGGCGGCGGCCCTTGCTGCCCGCCCGAGAGCGGGCCGGAAGGCGGCCCGCTGGGGCGCTCTGACGAGGGCGGCCGGCCGGAGGGTTGCGTGGTCACGGGCTCTTCTTCCCAGTAGGAGGGAGTTCCCTGCGGACCATTGTGTGCGCCATCCAGGTGGTGCCCGCAAGCCGAGGATGCCACGGTGGCAGGGTGAGCCGGATACCGAAATCACCATCGTCCGGGGGCTCCGCGAGGGCATGGCGCGACGCCCTCGTCGCCGTCGTCGCGGGATTCGCCGTGATGGCCGCCGTCGCCGCCGCAGGGCTCGCGTGCGCGGGCGCCGGCGATCTGCCGGGCGGCGCGTTCCCCCGTGTGGTCGCCGCGGTCGTCGTGATGGCGGCCGGCGGTTCGCTGGAGGTGTCGGGCGAGGCCGGCTCCCTGGCCGGCGCCGACGCCAGCCTGTCGGTGCTCCCCCTGTCGGTGAGCCTGGCCGGCGCCCTCACCGCGGGCTCCTGCTTCCTGCACCCGCTGCACAACCGGGCGGTGGCACGGCCCCGGGAACTCGTCGGCCGGGCCCTCCCCTTGGTCGTCCTGTGGCTCCTCGCCCTGACCGGGGCCGCGTTCCTCGCCCGGCAGACCTTCGGCATCTCCACCGACGACTCCCCGGTCGGGGTGATCGGTGAACTCCTCGACTCCGCCCCGACGGTGGGGTTCCGGGCCGACCTGCCCGCCACGCTCCTCTTCGGACTGCTCTGGATCCTGGGCCTGTTGCTGATCGCCCTGCTGGTCTCGCGCCGCGCGCCGCTCCCGGCGGGGCTGGTCCGCTACCACGCGGCGCTGCGCCCGGCCGCCTTCGCCACGATGCTGCTGCTCCTGGCCTACGTCGTCCTCGGTGTCGTGGTCGGCCTGGTGGTGGCCGCCACCCAGGGCCATGCCGCCCGGACCTTCGCCGTGATCCTGCTCGGGCTGCCGAACCTCGTCTGGATCGCCTTCACCCTGGGCTTCGGCGGCGCCTGGGAGGGCCGGGTCGAGGGCCCGTTCGGGCTGCCGATGCCCCAGCTCCTGGACCAGGTCCTGCGCGGCTCCGAGCTGTCCACGGTGGACGTGGCCTCGCTCGCCGAGCGCGACTCCCGGGCGTGGTGGCTGGTGGCCGTGGCCGCCGTCCTGCTGCTCGGCACCGGAGTGCTGGCGGCCGTACGCTCTCCCGCCCACGTCCGTCCCTGGCAGCACGCGCTCCACCTGGGCGTGGCCCTGGCCCTGGCGACGCTGATGGTCTGTCTGCTCGCGCGCGTGCAGGCCCAGTTCGGCCTCTCGCTGCTGGGCATCGGGGAGGTGGACGGGCTCGGCGGCGTGGTCGTGCTGGATCCCGTCCTGTGGCGCACGGTCGGGCTCGCCCTCCTCTGGGGTGCGGTGGCGGGCTTCCTGGGTGCCCTTCTGGCCCGCCCCCTGAACCGTCGCGGCCGCGTCGGGGAAGCCGGGGCGGCCGCGCCCCCGGCGCCCTGACGACCACCGCCCGCCCCCACTG
>NZ_JARAYQ010000251.1:0-11691 GCF_033794505.1 Streptomyces sp. MB09-01
GGGTGGGAGTGGGCGTGGGGGTCGGGGTGGGCTCCGTCGAGGTGTCGAACACCTCGCTGATCGGCTGGACGTTGGCCGCGTTGCCCGCGTGCGTCGCCGTGCCGAAGAGGTCCTCGAAGGTCCGCAGCAGGTGGTGGTGGTTGAAGGCCGTGGCGTACTTGCCCGTCTTGACCTTCGCGCCGTGGAAGACGGTGGCGATCTGGTTCGAGCCGAGGTAGTTGTCCTCGTCCCAAGTGAGAACCAGAAGACTGTTGTTGGCCTTCGCCCACTGGGCGTAGGCGTCGATGTTGTTCCTCGTCCAGGTGTCTCCCGTGTTCACGGAGCACGAGTGCATGTCGTTGCACTGGTTGGGGACCACGAAGGAGAGGCTCGGCAGCGCCGCGAAGTTGTTCTGCGGGAACTGCGCCCACGTCTTGCCGGTGTTCAGCGGCACGTTCTTGAAGGCGAACCACGGGTTGTGCTTCTGCGCGTACTGGCCGTTCGTACAGGCCGTGGACCCCTCGCTCGGCAGGTCCTCGTTGTATGTTGCGAAGGTCTTGCCCGCGGCGATCAGTTCCTGGCCGAGGTTCGGCGCCGTCATCGACTGCGGGGTGTAGCAGCCGTCGCCCGTGATGCCCTGCGTGGCACCGGAGAAGAGGTTGAAGTAGTTCGGCTGGCTGGGGTGGGTCAGCGCCTTCATGCCGGTCAGGCTCGCGCCGCCGTTCGCCAGCTGGTTGATGTACGGGGCGTTCGCGCTGCCGATGATCTCCCCGTACTGCTTGTTCTCGTACACGACGACCACCACGTGGTCGTACGTCGGCAGCGCGGCCGCGGCAGCCGCCGGGGCGGCCGGACCGCTCTCCGCCGCCTGCGAGTTGGCCACGGTGAAGGCGCCCAGCAGGCCGAGCGCGCCGAGTCCGGCCACGAGCGCCGACCAGCGGGACCGGCGTCTCGCCCCGGCCCTGGGCGAGGGCGATGGTGAGGGGATGGGCATGGCTGTTTCCTCCCTGTCGTGGGTCCGGCGACCCGGTGTCATTCCTCGCGCCGCGCCGCACCGGCCACGGCGATGTTCAGGAAGCGCGGCACGGGCCGCCCCCGGCCGCGGAAGTCCTCCGCGACCGCGGCCCGCACCGCCGTCAGTCGTGCCCCGGGCAGCAGCACCAGCACGCTCCGCCCCGGCCGCGGCCCGGGCTGCCAGGCGCTCAGCGCACCCGCCCGCCGGGCGCAGGACACCGCCCGCGCCAGCTCCCGCGACCGGTCCGCGGCCTCGCCCCGTACGGCGACCAGCACCAGCCGGGCTCCCGACGCCGCCGGATCGAAGGGCACGTACCGCTGTCGCCGCCGGGGTTGCGGACCCACCAGCAGGGCCCGGCCGGGCCGGGCGAAGAGCACCGCCCGGCGCAGCCCGTCGTCCCCGTCCGGCAGCGCACCGGCCAGCAGCCGGGCCAGGTCCGCGCGGTCCGGCCGCTCACCCGCCGCCGTGTGCACGTCGGTCACCGCCAGCGCCACCGCGCACTCGGCGGGCTCCGCCGTGGCCAGGCCGGCGGCCCCCGTGAGGGAACCCTGCACGTGCAGGTCCGTCCCGCCGAGGCCGTGACCGGCGCGGGCCAGCGCCCGCAGCACCGTGTACGGCCGCACGGCCCAGTCGGGTGCGGCGGGCGGCGGCCCGGACAGCGTCAGCGGCAGATCGCAGCTGTCCGCGGGGTGGGCGAGGGAGCTGAGCCGCACCAGGCCGTCGGTGCGCGGGGCCGCGGCGGCGGCCGTGGGCCAGCTGGCCGCCGCGACCAGCCCGGGGGAGCCCAGGTGGAAGGCGTACGGCGCGCTCCACACGGCAGCGGGAGGCCGCCCGTGCGCGGCCTCCAGCGCGTAGGCGACGAGCCGGAACAACGGATCGGCGGTGGCCCGCCGGGCCAGTCCGCCTCCGGCGAGGCCGATCGGTTCCCCTCCGGCCCGGTCGGCGAGGTGCCCGGTGTTCGGGCCGCCCGCCGTGGAGCGTGACCCGGAGGCTTCCGCGCCCTTCACGAGATGTCCTTGCGGGCCAGCATCCGGTAGGCGTTGCCGCCGTCCGTGCGGTGGGCCGCCGCCGTGCGCAGGGCGTCGAGCACCGCCGCGGCCGCGAAGGCCGGCAGGGCGGCCAGTCGAACGGCGTGGGCGAGGGCCCGGGTGCGGGCCGTGGCCGGGGGACCCCACGGGCGGTCCGGGTCCGGGGCCAGCCGCGTCGCCGTGAGCGCCACCGCGCCGAAGAAGTCGTTGCCCTGGTGGGCCGGTCCGTGCTCCTCGGCGAGGACGGTGAACCCCCGGTCGGCCAGTGCCTCGCGCAGGTTCGCGGCCGGCACCAGGTGCTGGTGCTGGGGCTGGAACCAGGGAAGCCACGCCGGGCCGAGCAGCCGGGCCATCCGCGATTCCGGGTCGGGCAGCTCGATGGTCAGGAACCCGCCGGGGGCCAGGACGGCTGCCGCCGCGTCCAGTTCGGCGAGCGGGTCGCGGGTGTGTTCCAGGTAGTGGTACATGCTGACCACCTCGTACTGGCCCGCCAGCTTCGACGCGAACTCCGGGAACTGCCCCTGGTATCCGGTCTCCACCCAGCCGCGGCGCTCCGCCTCGCGGACCCCGTCGCCCATGTCGAGTCCGTCGAACCGGGTCCGCGGCCAGACGGCCCGCGCCGCGTTGCAGAAGTGGCCGTGTCCGGTGCCCACGTCGAGCCAGGACAACGGTTCGGCGTGCGGCAGGAGCATCTCGGCGCGCCCCCGGTAGGCGGCGCCCAGCCTTCCGAAGACCGTGCCCGCGCCCTCGCCGCCGCGCCCGTCGTAGAAGTCGCGGTAGTAGAACTCCAGTCCCTCCGGGGTCAGCCGGGGGTTCTGGAAGACGTGCCCGCACTCCCCGCACCGTTCCAGGGTGAACCGGCCCGGCTTGCCCTGGAGCAGGTCCGGCACCCGGACCCGGACGGCGAGCCCGCCCGAGCCGCACCACGGGCAGTCCGGGCGGCGCGGTTCGAGGAAGTGTGCGACACCCGCCGTCAGTTCGGCCTGGTAGGCGGCGGCCCGCGTGGTGTCCCGCGCGCGGTCCTCGGCGGTTCCGTCCCCGTCGGCCGCCGCGGCCGTACGCAGGGCGGCGCCGAGGGAGCGCAGCGGCCGGGCGGCGGTGGCCCGGGCCAGATCGGCGGGCCGCAGCGGGGAGCCCGGGCCGCCCAGGGCGAGGTACGGCTGGAGCCAGTACAGCCCGGCCGCGGCTGCGCCCCACCGGCCCTGGCGCAGCGCGACACCCGCCAGCAGGGCCAGCCCGCCGAGCTGTGCGGCGGCCAGCGCCCCCGGCGGCAGGCCCTGGGCCCGCAGCTCGGCGACCCGCGCCGGTCCCCTGGGCTGGTCGGGCCCTCCGCAGCTCAGGCCGGGGGCGATGGCCAGGCCCGTCGCGTCGGCGGCGTACTCCTTCAACCGGCGGGTCAGCGCCAGGAGTTCCGCCGGTTCCGGGCGCGGCCCGACCGGATCCGCCCCGGCCCGCGCGAGAACCTCCTCGGAGACGAGCACGGCGAACCCGGCCCCGCGCCCCTCGCCGAGCCGGTCCCACCGGTAGCGGGCGGGATCGACCAGCCGCAGCAGCCCCAGTGCCCGCTCGGCGGCCAGGTCCGCGGGCAGCAGGTCCAGCACCCGCAGCCCCTCCCCTTCGGCGTGCGCGCAGGCGGCGAGGAAGGTGGCCGCGTCGGGCTCGACGCCGCGGGCGGTGAGCAGCCGCCATCCGGCCGGCCGCGGCACGCCGGCCGCCGCGGGCGGGGTCACGGGCAGCACCGGGATCGCCCGCAGCCGGCGCCCGGCGCGTACGGTGCCCGCGGCGAGTGCGGCCAGTAACACCGCGGAGGTCCACCGGACCCGGGAGAGCGGGGGTGGCGTCATAGCAGTTTCTCCAACCGGTCGGCCGCGGCGGCAGCCCCGCCCGCCGCGGCGAATGAGGCCTGGATCCGCCGGGCGGCCCGGCGGGGGCCGGGATCGTCCAGCACGGCCGTGAGCGCGTCGCGCAGTTCCTCGGCCCGGGTCCGGCCGAAGCGCACCCGGATTCCGGCTCCGGCCTCGACCACCTGCCGGGCCACGATCGGCTGGTCGTCCCGGATCGGGGCGACGACCAGCGGCAGCCCGTGCGCGAGGGCCTCGCAGACGGTGTTGTGGCCGGCGTGGCAGACCACCGCGTCCAGGTGCGGCAGCAGTTCCAGCTGCGGGACGCTCTCCTGGAGCAGGACGTGGCCGGGCACCGGCCCGGTCAGCGCGGAGGGCGCCGCCAGCACGAACTGGACCTCCTCGGCGAGCCGTTCGGCGGCACCCAGCACCGCCCCGTAGAAGCGGGCGCCGGCCTCCTGGTTCAGGGTGCCCAGGGACACCAGCACCCGCCGGCGCGCCGGATCCAGTCGCTGCCAGGGGAATCCGGGCGCGACCGGCCGGGCCCCGAAGGCCGGCCCGACGTAGGCGTGGTGCGCCGGGAACTCCCCGGCCGTTCCGACGAGTTCGGGAGTGGAGAAGACCAGGACCAGCCGCTCCGAGAACCGTGGGTCCCAGCCGCCCGGCTCCCGGGCCGCGTCACCGAACTCCGCGAGCAGGCCGGCGATCTGCCCGGCCACCCACTCCCCGACCTTGGGGAAGTCCGCGAAGGGCCGGGTCAGTTCGGCCGAGGTGCTGGCGGAGGTCGCCCACGGGACGCCGAGCCGCCGGGCGACCAGCGGCCCGGCCAGGGCCTGCTGGTCGGCGACCATCACGTCCGGCCCGAACGTCCGGACGGCCCGTTCCACCCCCGGCACCATCGCCCGGGCCAGCGGCACCAGCGCCTCCTCCCACAGGAACCGCAGCGCCCCCACCCCGCGGAGACCGCGCCAGCGTTCGTGCAGCGCCGAGTACCCGCCGCCGGCCTCCTCGCCGGCCGGCAGGATCCGTGCCTGCGCGGGCAGCAGCCGGGCCAGCGCGGAGGCCGGCCCCGCCCAGGCGATCTCGTGTCCCCGGGACGCCAGTTCGGCTCCGAGGGCCACGGTCGGATTGACGTGCCCCGCCAGCGGGGGCACGGTGAACAGCACCTTCACCGGACCAGCGCTCCCGCCCGCGGCCGTACCGCTGCCGCTGCTGTCGTGGCGGCCGACTTCGCCGGAGCCTTCGCGGCCGTCGCGTCGAGATGGGCGAGCACGGACTCCCGCAGCACCCCACTGCTCTCCTTCAGCACGTCGTGCCCCAGACCCGGCAGGATCCGCAGCGCGCCCCGCGGGGCGTGGCGGGCCAGCTCCCGGGCGCCCGGCACCAGTTCGGAGTGCTCGCCGCAGACGGTCAGGACCGGGCAGCGCAGCCGGGCGTAGTCGGCCGGGGTGAAGGTGCGGCTCGCGGCGATGTCGTCGATGAGCGTGGTGCGGTTGAGGAGGGCGGCGGCGATGGCCGTGAGGTTGGCGGCCTTGCGCAGGCGCAGGGTGAGCAGCTCGGCGGGGACCGGGCTGTCCTCCAGGCTGAGCGCGGCCGCAGACAGGGTGTCCACCATGTTCTCCACCCAGGCCCCGCCGAGCGGGGGTTCGAGGAGGGTGAGCCCGGCGACGAGGTCGGGCCGGGCCAGGGCGGCGTGCAGGGCGAGGGTCCCGCCGTAGCTGTTGCCGACCAGGTGGACCGGGCGCTGCCCGAGGCCCAGCGCGCCGAGCAGGGCGAAGAGGTCCCGTACGGCGGTGCGGCTGTCGTAGCCGGAGGCCGGGCGCTCGGTACGGCCGTGGCCGCGCAGGTCGTAGAGGACGGCCTCGTGCCCGGCCCGGGCCACCGGCACGGCCAGGGGGCAGTAGAAGGAGGAGAGGTTGTCGACGACCAGCCCGTGCAGGAAGACCACGACGGGGCGGTCCGGGGCGTCGGCTCCGTCGGCGGCCGGGAGCCGCTGGACGTGGAAGCGCAGGGAGTTGGCGAGGACGACGGCCATGGCGGGCTCAGCCGGCCGACGCGGGCGAGGTGCCCGCCGAGACCCGGGCCAGGGAGGTGTGCGTGATCCGGCCGATGTGGGTGACGAGCTCACCGACGGACATGGCCAGGATGGCGTCCATGTCCTTCTCCGCCAGGAAGCCCATCAGGTCCACGTCGGAGCCGTAGCGGTGGTGGAGCAGCTCGGCGAGGGCCACGAACTCGATGCTCTCCAGGGCGAGGTCCTCGTTGAACGTCGTCTTCATCGTGACCTCCTCCGCGAGGAGGTACTCGTCGCCGACGATCTCCACGAGCATGCCCGTGATCTCGGCGAGGATGTCAGTTGCCATGACGGTTCTCCGTGAGGTGGAAGGGGACGGGGGAGGGCGCGGTCGGATGGGCGGTCCAGGCGACGACGTGGTCGGGCGGCGCCGGGGCGGCGGGCGCGGCGCCGGCGGGCGGCGTGCCGGTGATCGTGGTGGCGAGCGGTGTTCCGGTCAGCGGTGCGCCGAGCCGTGTCGTGCGGATCGGGTACGGGTGCCCGTCCGGGGACGTCACGAGCAGGGCGCCGGACTCCGGATCACCGGTCACCCGCCAGTCCCGCGGCCGGCCGCCCAGCCCGCCGCCGTCCGCCTTGGCGGCGGCCTCCTTGGCGCACCACAGGGCGGTGAGGGCGGCCGGCAGGCCGGCGCCCCCGCGGGCCGCCAGCCGTTCGGCGAGGCGGAGTTCGTCCTGCCCGAGGGCGATCCGGATGAGCGCGTCCGGGTCGGCGGTCACCGGTTCCACGTCGATGCCGACCGGCCGCGCCGGGTCGGCGAGGGCGACCGCGATCCGGTCCTTGTGGGCGATGGACAGCCGGTGGCCCCGGGTCAGCGGGCCCTCGGCGAGCGGCCGGCCGGCCGGATCGTTGCCGATCGGCACCTCCGCGGGGAACACCGGCCCGGCTCCGCCGTCCCACAAGAGCCCGCGCAGGGCGTCCTTGGCCGCGATCCGCCCCAGCAGCCAGGGCGCCCGGGCCCGCGGCGACAGCCGCTCGTAGGCGGCCCGCTCGGCGGCGCCCAGGTAGCGGCGCATCACCAGCTCCTGCGAGGCGGGATCGGTCCAGCGGCGCCGGGCCAGGCACCAGCCCTCGGGCCGGGGCTCGCCGATCCCGCAGACCTCCGGGGTGAACTTCATCGGCCAGACCCGCTCGTCGGCGCCGAAGCGGCGGTACGTCCACCCCTCGATCCGGGCCCACACCCGGCCGGAGGCCCGGCGCAGTTCGAGGTCGCCGCGCACGGTGACGTCGTGCACCTCGCGGATCCGGGCGGTGGCGGTGACCAGCTCCTGCGGGGCCGGCGGCGGCCCGAAGAACCGGATGCGGTGCACGGTGGCAGGGAAGACCAGCCGGTCCACCGGGAGCCGCAGCTGCATCCAGTGCCCGAAGAGCTGCCCGGCGGCGTCGAGGAGCGCGCCCGGGTCGGGCAGGGCCCGCAGCACGCCGTGGATGCCGTCCGAGCCGACGGTCCGCACCTCGTGGACCCCGGCGAAGCGCGGCCCGTGGAACATCCAGCGGTCCCGGTACAGGGCCGCGGCGCTGACGGGCGCGGGCCCGGGGTCGCGCAGCGGCGCGTCGTCGGGTGCGGGCGGCTCCCCGTACCGCTCGCCGAGCAGCACGACCACCGAGGCGTACTCCCCGAGGGCGACGCGCAACCGGCCGGGCCCGTCACCGCGGACGCGGACCTCGACGTCGACGGCCGGCTCGACGGCGAGCCACCGCAGGGCCCGTACGTCCTCGTAGCCGACGACGGCGAGGCCGGGCGGGGCGTGCCGCCGGGCGGCATCGGCGGCCAGTTCCAGCATGGTGGTCATGGGCACGACGGGGAAGCGGTCGGAATCCGCCGGCCAGCCCTCGGGCTGGAGGTACACGCAGTGGTCGCGTACGTAGGGCAGCGCGGCGAGGGAGAGCCGCAGGAGTTCCTTCCCCGTGGCCCTTCCCGGACCGTCGGGGTCCTGGGCCGGCGGCCGTGCCTGTGTCTGTCCCTGTGCCGGCGCCGCGGGCTTCGGCGGTCCTGCGGTCGACCAGGCGTCGGTGACGGCCCGGGCTGCCGAGCCGGCGTCGGCCAGCACCGCGTCCAGCGCGGAGAGCAGCACCGGGCGGGCCGCTCCCGCCGCGGCGGACACGGGCGCGGGAGGGCCCGTCGGCCGGACCGGGGCCACGGCCGGACCGCCGGCCGGGCCCGGGGCCGGGAGGGCGGCGGCGGCCGGGGTCGAGGCGGTGGCCGGGGTGAGGAGGCCGCTCAGGGAGGTGCGGGCCACCTCGCTCAGGCGGACCAGCGGGGACCCCAGGTCCAGCGCCATGCGGAGTCCCGGTCCGGCGGGTGCCGGCTGCGGCGCGGCCGGTCCGGGGCGAAGAGCCGAACCGGTCGCCGGCGCCGCCTCGGCCAGGAGCCCCCAGCGCGGTGCGTGCCCCTCGGCCCACAACGCGGCGCAGGTGCGGCTCAGCGCCGCCAGTCCCGGCAGCCGGGGGGAAGAGGTCGACACCGAGAGGTGGGGACGCTCGCGCAGGGTGTCCTCGACGAAGCCCGGCAGGCTGCCCGGCCCCAGGGTGACGAAGCTGCGCACGCCCTCCTCCTCGTACAGCCGAAGCGTCAACTCCCGGAACCGGACCGGCTCCAGGAGGTGGCGGACCACCAGGTCCCGCACCTCCTGCGGGGCGGACGGGAACGGCGCGCACGTGGTCGCCGACCACACCGGGAGGGAACCGGACCGCAGCGGCAGCCGGCCGAAGGCGGCGCGGACCTGGCCCAGGTACGGCTCCCACATGGGGGTGTGGAAGCCCGAACGGAACGGAAGTTCCTGGCCGAGCACCCCGTCGGCGCGCAACCGCTCCACCACCGCCGCCACTTGGTCCGGGCCCCCGCAGACCACCGACTGGTGCGGGCAGTTGTCGTGGCTGACCACCACCGAGTCCAGGCCGTGCAGTGCCGCCTCGGCCCGCCGGGCGCCGCAGCCCAGTGCCGCGTACACGAGGTCCGGGACCCGCAGATCGTCCGGCCGCAGCGAGTCCAGGAAGGTGTCGGCCGCCTCCTGCGGATACATTCCGGCGACCACCATCGCCGCCCACTCGCCCAGGCTGTGGCCCGCCAGCACATCGGCCTCGATGCCGAGTGCGGGCAGCACCCGGGCGAAGAAGCGGCCCGTGGCGATCGCGTCCAGGGCCCGTTCCACGAGGGTCGCGCCCCGGGTGAGCCGGGGCGGCGCCAGCGCGACCCGGGCCGCCACGTCGTCGACCACGGGGGCGAACTCGGGCTCCAGGCCCGGGAACAGGAACGCCACCCGGCCGCCCAGCGGCTCCGGTGCGAACCACACGTCCCCGCGCCCCCGCCACGGCCGGCCCCGCGCCACCACCTTCGCGGCCAGCGCGAGCCGCTGCGGCGTCGGCCCGACCACCGCGACCCGGCAGGGCCCCTCGCCACCGGACACCGGAGGAGCGGACGACAGCCGGGCCGACAGCTGCGCGGGGGTGTCCGCGCCGATCAGGAGTACGCCGGCCCGCGCGGCCGGTCCCCCCGGCGCGGCCGCGGATCCCAGCGGCAGGAACCGCCGCACGGGAAGCGCCGGGCGTGCGGCCGCCGGAGCCTCCTCCAGAACCACGTGGGCGTTGATCCCTCCGAAGCCGAACGCGTTGACCCCGGCCCGGCGGGGCGTCGGCCCCCGCTCCCACGTCTCCGCCGCCGTCACCGGCCGCATCCGGGTCCGGGCCAGGTCCGGGTGCGGCTCCTCCAGGTGCAGCGTCGGCGGCAGCACCCCCTCGTGCACCGCGAGCGCGGCCTTGATCAGTCCGGCCATGCCCGATGCCTGCATGGTGTGCCCGAGCATCGACTTCACCGAACCGAAGCCGATGCCGCGCCGGTCGCCCGGCTCGGGTGGGCCGAACACCTGGGCCAGGGTGTCCAGTTCGGCCGCGTCACCCACCGGGGTGCCCGTTCCGTGGGCCTCCAGCAGGCCCAGCGCGCCCGGCGCCCGCGGATCCAGGCCGGCCTCCCGCCAGGCCCGTTCCAGGGCCCGTACCTGGCCGGCGACCAGGGGGCTCATCAGACTCGCCGCCCGGCCGTCCCCGGCCACGCCCGTCCCGCGGATCACCGCGTACACGCGGTCGCCGTCCCGCTGTGCGTCTGCCAGCCGCTTCAGCAGCACCACCCCGGTCCCCTCGGACAGCAGGGTCCCGTCGGCCCGCCGGTCGAAGGGCCGGATCCGCTCGCTCGGACTCAGCGCCCGCAACTGCGTGAACACGCTCCACAGCGTCGCGATGTGGCAGTGGTGCACCGCCCCCGCGACCACCGCGTCACAGCGGTCCGAGGCCAGCAGCCCCACTGCCTGGTCCACCGCCAGCAGGGAGGAGGCGCAGGCCGCGTCCAGGGTGTAGGCGGGGCCGCGGAAGTCCAGCCGGTTCGCGGTCCGTGCGGCGGTGAAGCTCGGCACCAGCCCGATCGAGGCGTCCGGCCGTTCCGGCCCCAGCGCGTCCTGG
The DNA here is from genome assembly GCF_033794505.1 of Streptomyces sp. MB09-01. NCBI lineage: Bacteria > Bacillati > Actinomycetota > Actinomycetes > Kitasatosporales > Streptomycetaceae > Streptomyces > Streptomyces sp. MB09-01. The sequence continues at coordinate 10,387 of NZ_JARAYQ010000251.1, forward strand.
AAAGCCGAGCGCACCGCCGCGATCCGCCGCTCGCCCAGCTCCGGGGCGAGTTCGCGCAGGGTCTGCGCCAACTGGTGAGCGGTGCGGACCCGTTGATCGAGCCGGGCGGTGGCCACGCCCATGAACCCGCCGCGGCCCAGCACCACCCCGATCCGCGAGCGGTCGGCAGGCAGCCGCTCCTCGCCGCCCGCGTCGGCGATCGCCTCCGCCGTCGCGTGCAGGGCCAGCATCTGATCCGGCTCGGCCCCCTCGACGGCGGCCGGCATGATCCCGAACCGGGTCGGGTCGAAGGCGGCGAGGCCGTCGACGAAGCCGCCCCGGCGGCAGTAGAAGCGGTCGCCGGCTGCGGGTCCCGGGGCGGATCCGGTGGTGGGTCCCGGGGCGGGTCCCGAGGTCGGGTCGTAGTACACCTCGGGATCCCAGCGGCCCGGGGGGACCTCGCCGATGGAGTCCGTGCCGGCGAGGAGGTTGCGGCGGTACGCGGCCAGGTCGGGGGCGCCGGGGAAGACCGCGCCCATGCCGACGATGGCGGCGTCGGCGGGGCGGGGGGCCGCGGCGTTCCGTCGGCTACTCATGGCCACCGTCCTCCTGCGCCCCGGCCATAAGGACCACTTGTACGTCGGTTCCGTGCGACAGTTCGGCGAGGAACGCGGCGGTGCCTGCTGCCGGATCGATGAGCGGGATGCCGCGCCGGGCGTACGCACGCTCCAGCTCGGGGGTGACCATCCCGCCCGCCTCCGCGGCCCAGGGGCCCCAGTCGACCGACAGCACCCGGCCCGGGAACGACTCCGCCCAGCTGTGCGCGAGGCCGTCGAGGGCGTCGTTGGCCGCCGCGTAGTCGGTCTGGCCGCGGTTGCCGTAGACCCCGGCCACGCTCCCGAACAGGGCCAGGAAGCGGGGGGCCGGCGCCGGGCCGTGCTCGGCGGCCGCGGCCGCCAGGTGCCGGGCGCCGGCGACCTTGGTCGTGAACACCTCGGTGAAGTCGCTCGGTTGCTTGTCGCTCAGCAGGCCGTCGCGCAGGACCCCGGCGCCGTGCACGATGCCGTCGAGCCGGCCGTGGCGCTCCCGTACGTCGGCCACGACGGCCCGTACGGCCCGCTCGTCGGTGACGTCCGCACAGTGGTAGCGGACGGAGGCGGCCGCCGCGGTGAGCGCGGCCAGGGTGGCGCGCACCTCGCGCTCGGCGAGGATCCGCGTGGCCGCGGCCTCGATCTCCGCGGGCGTGCGGAGCCCGGCAGCGATCAGGGCGGCGCGGAGGGCGACCCGGTCCTGGGCCTGGGCGAACCCGTCCGCGGAGGGGGAGGC
>NZ_JARAYQ010000252.1:0-11659 GCF_033794505.1 Streptomyces sp. MB09-01
CCCCTCACCCCAGAAGGACGTTCCGCCGTGCCGCACGCCCAGCTCGACCCCACCGCCCGGCAGGACCTGGCCGCCGCCGTCGTCGATGCCAAGACCCGCAAGGACCTCACCTGGCAGCAGCTCGCCGACGCCGCCGGCCTGTCGGTCGCCTTCGTCACCGCCGCCCTGCTCGGCCAGCACCCCCTCCCCGGGCCCGCGGCGCACGCGGTGGCCGAGCTGCTCGGCCTCGACGCGGACGCGGCGCTGCTCCTGCAGACGATCCCGGCCCGCGGCCCGGTGACCGGTGGTGTCCCGGCCGATCCGACGATCTACCGCTTCCACGAGATGCTCCACGTGTACGGGACCACCCTGAAGGCCCTGGTCCACGAACAGTTCGGCGACGGCATCATCAGCGCGATCAACTTCAGGCTGGATGTGAAGAAGGTCGCCGACCCCGAGGGCGGCGAGCGCGCCGTCATCACTCTGGACGGCAAGTACCTCCCGACGAAGCCCTTCTGACGGAGCCCTTGCGACACACGCCGAAGAGCCTCTCGCCCGGTCGGGCGGGAGGCTCTTCGAGGTGCGGTTCCGGTGCCCACGGTGACGGCCATCGGGCCGGCGCGCGCCGGTTGAAGGGTGGATCCGCGGATCCGGGTGGAACAAGCCGGGGCCCCGTGGGCACTCGCGCAGGCGTCGGAGGCCCCGGCTCGCACAAGGGGACGGCGTCAGCTGCCCGACGAGATGTTGCCCGACAGGACCGGGATGTTGTCCAGGATGTGGGAGAGCGGCTCGTCGCCCTTGGCCTGGGTGGAGTTCTCGGTGCACTGCTGGTTCTGCGGGTTCGACAGGACGTTGATGTCCTGGATGCCCAGCTGGCCGGCGGCAAGGATCCCCTGGAGGTTCAGCTTCGCGGGCAGGCCGATGCAGGGCTTGTTCAGGCTGCCCTGGACCACGCCGAGCTGCGGGCTCAGGTCACCGTGGGTCTTCTGGTTGCCGTAGATCTGCTGGGCACCGTTGCCGTTGACGGTGGTGACCCCGCCGTCGTTGCCGATCGCCATGGCCGGGGCGGCCAGGGCGGCGCCCACGCCGACGATGGACGCGGTGGCGGCGGCGGTGGCCATAATCTTCTTGAGCATCAGTGGGTCCTTATGTCGCACGAGTGCATGGTGGGTGAGCGCCTTGATCAACGCCCGGACCGGCGACAGGTTCCGCCGCTTCACCCGATCAGCCCCTCCCCCGCATCGGGGCCGCGGACGGCCAGGCTCAGCTCGACGACGTAGTGCTCCTCCACCCGGCCGTCCGGGAACCGGCGCATGAGGAGGGCGCGTTCGTCGGCGAGGAAGGCGTCCGTGCCGGGCTCGCCGACGAGGAAGAGGGAGTGCGTCGACAGCTTGGCCAGGTGGGTGTCGACGGGGACGCGGCGCGACCACGTCAGGCGGCGGACGGTGAAGCGCAGCCCCTCCTGCGAGCGGGCGCGCTCGTTGATGTACCAGCCCGGGCCGAACCGCTCCTCGATGCGCGCCTGCTGATCCGCGATCCACCCCACGGTGACGTCCGGGTCGTTCTGCCAGACCGCCAGCGCCCCGCCGGGGCGCAGCACCCGCAGGGCCTCGGGGACGGAACGGGCCGGGTCGGTCCAGTGCCAGGACTGTGCGTACGTCAGCAGGTCCAGGCAACCGGAGGCCAGCGGCAGCCGGTTGCCGTCCGCGCGGACGAGCGGCGTCCGTGGGTTGCGGCGCCGGAACTCGGCGGCCATGCCCTCACCGGGCTCCACCCCGATCACGCGGGCCCCGTGCGCCTCCAGCAGGGCGGTGGCGATCCCCGTACCCGCCCCGACGTCGGCGACCCTGGCGCCGGCCAGCGGAAAGCCGGCCAGTGCCGCCAGCGTGTCGAAGAGCGCGGGCGGGTACGAGGGGCGATGGTCTGCGTAGCGCGCGGCCGCGGCGCTGAATGAACGAGCACGGGATTCGGTCGTCATGCCGTCCATGATGCCGGTGGCCCGGGCGCTGTGGAGCGGGGCACGAGAGGCGGGTCGGCGCGTGGTGGCCGCACGGTATGTCACGGAGCTGGTCGGGGCTTTGGAGCGGCACGCGGGGCCCGCGCTCGGGACCGGCCCGGTCGTCCTGGAATTCCGAGAGGTACTGGACGGCGCCCGCCGGGTGGCCGTGGTGCTCTCCGAGGAGGGGATCGGGCGCGGCTCGGGACTGGCCTGTGTGGCGGGCACGAACCGGCCGGAGGTGCTGCTCCTGCGGATCGCCGCGCACCTGCTGGGTGCGCGGCTGACCCAAGTGCTCGCCGGACCGGCCCTCTACGGGCTGGACTTCATCCTCCGGGACTGCCGGCCGGACCTGGTGGTGCACGACGTCGCGGTGCCCGGCACCGGGGCTCCGCGGCTCGCCCTCGACGAGGTGCTCCGACGGGCCGCCCATCGCGAGGCGGCGGCGGTGTCCGTACGGGCGCGCGAGGACGACGTGGCGCGGGTGACCTACACCGGCGGGACCACGGGGCTGCCCAAGGGGGTGGCCTCCACCTTCGGCGCGATGGCCGCGCGCAACGCCGTACACGCGGAGGGCTGGGCGGAGTCGGTGTACCTGTCGGTCACCTCGCTCGCGCAGCGGTCGGGCGGGCGGTGCCTGGAGCAGCTGCGGGCCGGGGGGCGGGTGGAGATCCTCGACCCGTTCGGGACCCGGGAGTTCGCGGCCGCCTGCCTGCGACTGGGGCCGGTGTCCACGTACCTGACGACTTCGATGGTGTACCGGCTGCTGGCCGACCCGGCGACGGCCCACGGGGTGCCCGGGCTGGAGACCGTCTCGTACGGCGATTCGCCCGTCCACCCCGAACGGCTGCGGGAGGCGGTGACCCGCTGGGGCGGCCGGTGGCAGCAGGGGTACGGCATGAACGAGGCGGCGGTGATCTGCCGTCTCTCCCCCTCCGACCACGAGGCGGCGGTGGCCGGGCGGCCCGAGCTGCTCGCGTCGGTCGGGCGGCCGGCGGCGGGGGTGGAGGTCGAGGTACGGGACCGGCGGGGCGCGGCGTTGGCGGCCGGAGACACCGGCGAGGTGTGGATGCGGTCGGCGGCGATGATGGCCGGGTACTGGGGCCGGCCCGGGCTGACGGCCGGGGTGCTGCGGGACGGATGGCTGCGGACGGGGGACCTCGGACATTTCGGCGAGGACGGCTACCTGTACCTCGACGACCGGGTCAAGGACGTGGTGATGGTCGACGGGGACAACGTGTACTGCGTGCCGGTCGAGGCGGCGCTCGCCCGGCATCCCGCCGTGGCGCAGGCCGTGGTGGTGGGCCGGCACAGCGAGCGCACCGGCGAGGAAGTGTGCGCCTTCCTGGTACCGGCGACCGGGTGTCCGCCCGGGGCGGAGGCGGCCGCAGGCGCCTGTGACCTGGTGGAGAAGGAGCTGTCCCCGGCACACCGGCCCACCGCCGTGTTCTGGGAGCGGACGATCCCCCTGACCGCGCGGGGCAAGCCGGACAAGCGCCGGCTGCGGGAGCGCGCGGCCGCGGCCGCCACCGCCGAGGAGTACGGGGGTGAGGGCCGTGGCCAGGCTTAGCCGACGGGCGTGGGCCTCTCAGTTCGGGGTGGCCGCGTAGGTCCAGAAGTCCCGCATCACCCGGGGCGGGGTGGGGCCGGTCAGTTCGCGCTGGGTCAGGAGGACGGTGACGGTCCCGGTGGCGGGGACCACGTGGGCGGCGGTGCCGGTGCCGCCGATCCACCCGTACCGCCCCGGGACGTTCCAGGGGGCGAGGCGGGCCACGTCGACCGATCCGCCGAATCCCCAGCCCTGGCCCTCCAGGAACAGGGTGGCCTCCTCACGCTGCCGCGCGGTGAGGTGATCGGTGGTCATCTGCCGTACCGACTCCGGCGAGAGCAGCCGCCCGCCCTCGTACGAGCCCGCCGCGAGCAGCATCCGGCCGAAGGCGTGCACGTCGTCGACGGTGGAGACCAGCCCGCCGCCGCCGGACGGGAACGGAGGAAGGCTGCTCCACCGGCCGTCGGGCGCGTCGACCAGCTGCAGGGCTCCGCCGTCGGGGTCGGCGCGGTACGAGCTGGTGAACCGGTGGCGCTGCGCCCGCGGGACGGCGAAGGCGGTGTCGCGCATCCCCAGCGGCGCGAAGACGCGCTCGGCCAGGAACTCCTCGAAGCGCTGTCCGCTCGCACGGGAGACGAGCACCCCGAGGATGTCGGAGCAGGTGTGGTAGAGCCACGCCTCACCGGGCTGGTGCAGGAGCGGGATGCGCGCCAGGATCGCCGTCCACTCGTCCGGCGCAGCGACCTGCCCGGGGTGCGGCGGCCCCTGCTTGAGCTCGCTGAACAGCGGGGCCACGGCGGGCAGCGAGAAGTCGGCGGGGAAGCCGTAACCGGCGCGGAAGGTGAGGAGGTCGGCGACGGTGACCGGGCGGTCGGCGGGGACCACGTCGTCGACGGGTGAGGACGGGGTACGGACGACCATCGGCGCCGCGAGCTCCGGCAGCCAGCGTGCCACGGGGGCGTCGAGCCCGAGCGGACCGTCCTCGATCAGCATCATGGTCGCCGCGGCGGTCACCGGCTTGGTGAGCGAGGCGATCCGGAAGAGGGAGTCCCGGGCCATGGGGGCGGTGCCGGACGTGTCGAGGGAGCCGACGGCGGCGAACTCGACGTCCTCTCCGCGGGCCACCAGGCCGACGGCGCCGGGCAGCGATCCGTCACCGACATGGGACTCCAGGAGACTGCGCAGGTCGCTCACGCTCATGGTCCACCTTCTCGTACGTGCGGATGCTCGTACGAGAAGACTGCCGCAGGGCCACGCATTCATCGGTCGGACCGGCATCGCTTCGACACGCATCGGGCCGACACGCACCGGGCCGCCGCGACCGCGGTCGCTACGCGGCCGGAACCACCGAAGCCCTTATGGCCGCGGCCCACTCCTGCAGCAGTACGGCGTGCCGGATGCGCTCCGCGTCGGAGAGGCGGCCCTCGGCGCGGGCGAAGAGGCAGCGGATGTCGGCGTTGATCCCGGCCAAGGTGCGTTCGGCCGTGGACTGGTCGTCAGGGGTCGGGCTCACGTGATCAAGAGTAATCGTGGGATGTGACAACCGTGGACCATGTCCGCAATACGGACGCTCCCGCTCAGTCCGTGATCCGGTCGGCCCGGGACTGGAGGCAGCGGCGCTCCGGGAGGCTGAGGGTGAGTCCGACGGCCTTCGCGCAGGCGGCGCGCGCCGCCGCCCGGCCGCCCGCCATCTCCAACAGGTGGGCCCGTACGACTTCGAGGCGGTGGCGGCCCACGAGACGGTCGTCCTCGTCCAGCGCGACAAGCAGCGCGAGGGCCTCGCGCGGCCCGTGCACCATGTCCACGGCGATGGCATGGCCCAGGCGTTCCACCGGGCCGGGGACGAGCCGCATCAACACCTCGTGCCGAGCAAGGGTTTCTGAAGATCAGGTAGAGGACGTGGAGCACGTCGGCGAGCCGCTCGGCGTGGTCCGGGTCGAGGTCCGGCCCCCGGTCCCGTCCATCATGCGGGATGCCGAACGGCGCCGCCGAGGGCCGGGGGCTACCCAGTGCGGCACGGGGTCCGAACGGCGCACAGCCGCTGGAAGAGGGGCAGGGCCTACTGTGGAGGAGTGGGAGCCAGCGGCAGCCCTGCGACGGACCACGAGGTCACCCTCTGCCTCGCCGGCGACGTGATGCTCGGCCGGGGCGTCGACCAGGTGCTGCCACACCCGGGCGACCCGCAGCTCGCCGAGCCGTGGGTGACGGATGCACGTGCGTACGTCGAAATGGCCGAGGCCGCGAACGGACCCGTACCACGGCCCACCGGCTACGACCGGCCGTGGGGCGACCTGCTGGAGGAACTTCGGGTTACCGGGCCGGACGCCTGGGTGCTGAACCTGGAGACCAGCGTGACCCAGGCGGACAGATTCGCCCCCGGGAAGAGCGTCCACTACCGCATGAACCCGGCGAACCTGCCGTGCCTGACCGCCGCCCGGCCCGACGTGTGCGTACTGGCCAACAACCACGTCCTCGACTTCGGCCGCGACGGGCTGGCCGAGACCCTCGACAGCCTCCGCACCGCCGGGCTGCGCACCGCCGGTGCGGGCGGCGACGCCGACGAGGCGTGGCGGCCGGCACGGGTGGCACTGCGGCCTCCTTCGTCCCGCGGGGGGTCCGCGTCCCGTCACGGGCCGCGCCTCCTCGTGTTCTCGATCGGACTCCCCTCGAGCGGCATCCCGCTCGACTGGGCGGCCACCCCGGACCGCAGTGGCATCGCCCTCGCCTCCGCACCCTCGCCGGCCGCCGCGGCCGACCTGGTTGCCCGTATACGGGGCGCCCGCCGGAGCGGCGACCTGGTAGCCGTCTCGATCCACTGGGGTTCCAACTGGGGCTACCGGGTCCCGCCCGAGCACATCCGCTTCGCCCACGACCTCGTCGACGGCGGCGTCGACCTCGTCCACGGCCACTCCTCGCACCACCCCCGCCCCTTGGAGGTCTATCGCGGCCGGTTGATCCTCTACGGCTGCGGAGACCTGGTCGACGACTACGAAGGGATCACCGGTCACGAGCAGTACCGCGACGACCTCCGCCTCCTCTACACGGCCCGCCTCGAAAAGGACACGGGGGCGCTGCGAGGACTGCGCCTGACCCCGTTCCAGGCCCGCCGCCTGACGCTGCATCGAGCCCGCCTCCGCGACGCCCACTGGCTGCACGCCGCCCTCACCCGGCGCGGCGACCCCTTCTCCGCGGCGCTCACCGTCGGCGACGACGGGGCGCTCACCCTCGCCCCGGCGAGACACGAGGTGTGACCTCAGTGACCTCACTGACCTCACTGACCTGAGTGACCTCAGACCCGCATCCCGCATCACGCGCAGCGACGGCCTCTCGGGTGCCACCGGACGAGCACGTCGCGGGTACTACGGGAACTCGCTTCCCCCCTGCACTCGAACCGGCGGGCGGCTCCTCACGGCGTGGCCTCACGCCGGAGGACCGGCGCGGTGACGATCCGGCAAGAGATGTGCAGCAGCTTCTCCAGCCTGCCCACCTCGTAGTACGAGATCCCGTCTGCCCAGGGCGCTCCGTTCAGCATCCCCTGGGGCTGGTGGGGCCAGATGGCAGTTGGTGGCCACGCCGAGCTCGCGTGCGGCGTCAGCGATCACCCGCCGGCGCCGGACCTGTTCGGCCGGTGCTGTTCAGCGCGTTCCGGGTCGTAGATCGTGCGGTTCTGCAGGCAGTGGCAGTGAGGCCGCGGTGTGTCGTTCGCCGCCAGTGCGCCGACGGTCGTAGTGCTCGCCAGTCCCCGTCGGACAGCGCCCACCACAGCGACCTCGTACTGCCCGCCCACGCCCTGCCCCGGGAGCTGCAGGACGGTAGGCCGTATCAGTCTCCTTGCTGCTCCTTCGTGTCGAGCTTGGCGTGGAGAAGGGCTGTTGCAGGTTCGATCCACAGGGGCACGCCCTGGACCTTGGAGGACCTGAGGGGTCGTCCGTGCCATCGTTCCAACGGCCCGAGCTTGCCTGCGCAACCGCGTCGTGTACGTCTTCCGTGGTGAGCCTGGATCCTGCCACGTCTGTTCCTGCTCCGTGACCCCGCAAACGCCGGGGTCGCGTCACGGCCGCAAGCATTGCGAGTGCACGCACGTAGGCGTCCGGTCGTCCAGGGTGTGCCGGTAGCGAGCCGTCAAGGCGACCCTGCCGACACGTGGCCCTCTCCCGCCGCACCTGCTGACGGCTACGACCAGGCATCAGTCTGATGTCCGGACTGTCCGGACGCCTCGCCCCCGATGGACAGGAACCTCCCCTCCACACCCGATGGGGCGGGGGCGCGCCGGCCGCCCGTCACCGGTTGCCAGTGCGGGGGCCGGCTCAGGCGGAAGGCCCGGTTGGTGGGGCGGATGTCTCAGGCGCATCGCGAAACGAGTGTCGCGATGTCCTCGGCCTTCTGTGCTGCACACGGGCTCCTGGACCCGGAGCCTGTCGCACGGGACGTCGGAGCCGTCCTTCCCCTTTCGACACGTCGGCCGGGGCACCGCGGTACGGCCGTGTCCTGCGGTGGGCCGCGACCGGGCCCCGGTGCTGTGTGAGGGGTCCTTTAACCTGGCACGATGAAGATCGTCGACCTGGAGCCGGGAGACCCGCGGCTCACCACGGACCTGCTGCCCGTACTGCGGGAACTGCGCCCCCACCTCACCGAGGAGCTCTTCCTCGGGATCCTCGCGGAAGGGCACGGCCAGGGGCTGTGCTTCACCGCCGCCTACGACACGGCCGGCGTGTGCGTGGGCGCGGCCGGCTGGCGGCTCGTCGCCACCACCTCCCTGGTCCGCAAGCTCTACGTCGACGACCTGGTCACCGCCGCCACCGACCGGTCCACGGGGGTGGGGCACGCCCTGCTCGCGCACGTGGAACAGCACGCCCGGGCCGCCGGCTGCACGGCCCTCACCCTCGACTCCGGCACCCAGCGCACCGACGCGCACCGCTTCTACTTCCGGGAGCGGATGGCCGTGACCGCCTTCAGCTTCGAGAAGCCGCTCGGCTGAGCGGGCCGGGCCCGGGGCCCGTGACCGAATCGTCGCCGCCCCGAGGCCCGATCGGGCTCGTCGGCCGGTCACGCGGTTGCTAGGTTCCTGCGGAAGCCGACCGACCCTGGGGGAACCGATCTCATGCCCGCATCCCGAGGCCCCCGCACGGGCTTGTCCGCCGCGGCCGTGGCCGCCGTCCTGCTGGCGGGTTCCACGGGGTGTGGGGACAAGGGCGCCGAGGACCCGGCTTCGGCCTCCGTCTCGGCTTCCGCCCAGGTGTCCGCATCCGCTTCCGGGTCGGAGACACCGACCGCCGCAGCTTCCACGGCCCCTGCCTCCGCGCCCGTTCCGGCCTCCCCGTCCGGCTCCTCCACACCGCCGGCCGCGCCCACGACCCGGGCGGCGACGCCGCCCCCGGCTCCGACCCGGCTGACCGTCGCGGTCGACACCCGGGGCGGCCGGCTCGCCCTGGTACGCGGGGGCGCGGCGCAGGAGTTCACGGTGACCCTGCGGAACGGGAACTCCGCCGAGTACCGCCACCTGCTGGTCGGCTTCCAGATGGAGCTCCTGGTCGGCGAACCCGGCGACCGGCCGGGCAGCGGGCCGGGTTTCCTGCTGGAACGTTTCGACCAGGCCTCGGGCGCGTGGCGTACGGCAGAGTTCCGCATCGCCAACGACGTCAAGCCGCTGTCCCTGTACACGGGCGGCGGCCCGCTCGCCCGGGAGGCCGTGCGCATCGAGCGGTACCGGCTGCGCGCGACCGCCGGCGGGCCGACGGGCAGGAGCCCGGTGGTGGTGTCCTTCATCGACACGGACGCCGACCGGCAGGCCGCCGCCCATGTCGTCCTCGAGCACTCCACCCGCTAGGACGAAGCTCCCGGGCACGCTTCCCCGGCTGCGAGCGCGGCGGTCCGCCAGGCGGCCGTGACGGCCCGTCGGGCCCGGTCCGTCGCCTCCGGCACCCGGTCGGGGAGGTGCAGCGGTGAGCCGATGTGAACGTGCAGGCAGGGCCTGCGCAGCGGAGCGGTGACCACTCCCGCGAGCTGCTTGGCGCTGCTGCCGGAACACAGGCGGCGGGCGCCCGCCTGGCCGACGGGCACGACGGGTGCTCCCGTCGCGGCGGCGAGCCGGGCCAGGCCGCTGCGGAAGGGGCCCGGGGCCGCCTCCCCCGCGTCGCGGCGCGACGGCAGGCCGCCTTCGCCGTAGAGCAGCACGCTGCGGCCCGAGGCGAGGGCGACGGCGGCGGCGTCGAGGGAGTCGGCGGCGCGGGCGGTGCCGCGGTGGACGGCGATGTGCCCCTCGCGCCGGAGCGCGGAGCCGAGCAGGGGTACGCGCCACAGGCCGCCGGTGGCCAGGATGACCGGCTCGATCCCGTACCGGCGCAGCGCGGCGACCACGACGGCCGGATCGGCGAGGGAGGTGTGGTTGGCGACGAGGATGCTGGGGGCGGCGGGCCGCGCGCCCGGGTCGGCGGTGACGGTCAGTCTCCCGAAGGCGGGGACGAGGGCGGCGGCGATTCGGCTGAGCATGGACGGCCCCGTTCGAGTGCGGCGGTGGTGGCGGTGCGGTCCATGGTCGAACGGTGGGGAGGCAGGGTCATGAGTAGGCGTACTCAATCGAATGTGACCGAACTGTCACAGGATCAAGCACGCGGAACGAGGGGGCCGCGACGGACCTCTAGCAGTGCGGCGGGGCTCCTCGGGGCCCCGCCGCACAGTATCGGAACGGTGTGAGCAGCAAGGCGGGGCTGGGATGAAGGCGGTAGCGGTGGCGGGCGATTCCTCGGACGACCCGGAGATCGAGCAGGGGATCACCGTCCCGGAGACGGAGCCCGCTGTCGCCCCCGACAGCAGGGGAAGCGACCAGGCACAGACCAACACCCCCCGGCCCAGGGCAGACAGCCCCAAGGCGCACTCCGACCCCGGCCCCGGCCCCGAAGCCGAAGCCGAAGCCGACCGTGCGGTCCAGAACCCGGCCGAAGCCGAAGCCGCGGCCGGGGCCCACTCCGAGGCAAGGGCCGAGACGGAGGCCTGGCCTGCGGGCGAACCCGGAACTGGGCCCACGCCCCAGGCGGCACCCGGAGCCGGGGCTGAGCCTGAAGCTGAGGCCACATCAGAGGACAGGGCCACGGCCGGGCCCGGGGCGCAGGCGGAACCCGAAGCCGACGCTGGCGTCGAACCCGTGGCCGGGGCCAAGGCCGATACCGAAGCCGGGGCCGAGTCTCAGGCCGACGCCGAGTCGGCCGGCGAAGCCGCGGCTGGACCCACGACCCCCGCAGCAGTCGAGGTCGCCGCTGCGGCCGAGCCGCTGCCCAGGGCCAAGGCCAACACCGACGCCGGGGCCGCTGGCGACCCCGCGGCTGAACCCGGAACCCTGACGGCGCCCGCTGCCGACACAGCGGCCGAGCCCCTGGCCGGGGCCGAAGACGACGCCGAAGCCGGGGCGGAGCCTCGGGCCGAGGCCGAACTGGAGGTCGCCGCTGCCGACGAGGCCGCAACTGGGCCCCTCACTCCTGCGGCACCCGACGCCGAGGTCGAGACCGCAGCCGACACCGACGCCGAAGCGGCCAGCGAAGCCGCGGCCAAGGCCGACACCGAAGCCCAGGCGAAGCCTCAAGTCGAGGATGCAGCTGGGCCCGAAACCCCGGCAGCAGCCGAGGCCGACGTTGAGGCCCCCGTGGCCGGAGCCAAGGCCGACACCGAAGCCCAGGCGGAACCTCAGGCCGAGGGTGCGGGTGGGAACGGAACCCCGGCTGCAGCCGATGCCGACGCAGTGGTCGAGCCCCTGGCCGGGGACAAGACCCACGCCGAGGGCGGGGCCGAGGGCGACGCCGACGCCGACGCCGAGGGCGGGGATGGGGTGGAGGCGACGCAGGTCATCGTTGTCCCGCGGCCGGTCCCGTCGGGCCGGGATGGCGTCGGCGCTCCGCGCGTGCCCGCTTGGGCGCGGGCGGACGCGGGCGCGGACGCCGGTCAGACGAGCGAGTTCGTGGCGCTCAAGGACCTCGACGTCCCCCCGCCCGCCGCGCCGGAGGCGAAGCCGCAGCCACGGGTCCAGCCCCGGACGCCGGGGGCGACCGCGCAGCCGCTGCCCGCGCTCGACCTGCTCGCCGAGCTCACCAACACCCCTCCCCCGCCGGAGACCCCCCGCCGGACCGCGCTGCGCCGCGTCAAGG
>NZ_JARAYQ010000253.1:0-11650 GCF_033794505.1 Streptomyces sp. MB09-01
GGCTCCCGGGTGTGCGGGCCAGGCCGGCCCGCAGCAGCCCGGCCCGGCCTGGCCCGCACACCCGGGAGCCCAGCCGTACGGCGCGTACGGCGCCCACCCGCAGCCGGGCCGGTACGGCTGCACCCTCTGCGGGGCCTGGCCCGCGGCGCCCGCGACCGTACGCGGCCACCAGGGCCTGATCGTGCTGATGCGGTTCCTGAGCCTGCGCGGGCCGTTCTGCCGCGACTGCGGACTCGCCACCTACCGCCGCATGTCCTCGGACACGCTGTGGCAGGGCTGGTGGGGTCCGCTCTCCTTCTTCGTCACGCCGGTGACCCTGCTGATGAACCTCGGCCCGCGGGCGGCCTTCCGCCGGCTCGCGCCCCCGGCGGGCGGCTACCGCCCCGCGCTCGACCCGGGCAGGCCGCTGTGGCGCCGGCCCCCGGCGCTGCTCTTCCTGCTGCCGGTACTGCTCGTCTTCCTGGCCGTCCAGGCGCTCCTCGTCATCGGCCTGGTGGTCGACGGCCCGGAGCAGCTGTCCGTGGGGCAGTGCGTGCGCAACGAGGGCACCTGGGTCGAGCAGGACCTGGAGGTCGTCCCGTGCGGCTCGTCGCGCGCCCAGTACGAGGTCACCGCGCTGCTGGACGCACCCGGCGCGCACTGCGCCCCGCTCGACTACGTCGCCGACCCGAAGTACGGCCCCGACGAGCTGACCGGCGCCTGCCTCACGTCGCTGCGCTGAGACCCGGGTGTGGGCTCCGGGCCCGGACCCCACACCCCGGACCGCGGCTAGCGGATCGGCATGCCGGAGATCGTGCGCGCGATCACCAGCCGCTGGATCTCGCTGGTGCCCTCGAAGATCGTGTAGATCGCGCTGTCCCGGTGCATGCGCTCGACCGGGTACTCGCGGGTGTAGCCGTTGCCGCCGAGGATCTGGACGGCCTGGGCGGTGACCTTCTTGGAGACCTCGCTCGCGAAGAGCTTGGACATCGAGCCCTCGGCCGAGTCGAACGGCCGGCCCGCGACCGCCATCCACGAGGCCCGCCACACCAGCAGCCGGGCCGCGTCGATCTGCGTGCGCATGTCCGCGAGCTGGAAGGCCACGCCCTGGTTGTCGATGATCGGGCGGCCGAACTGCGTACGGGTCTTCGCGTAGTCGAGGGCGACCTCGTACGCCGCGCGCGCGGTGCCCACGGCCATCGCGCCGACCGCCGGCCGGGAGGCCTCGAAGGTGGCCATGGCCGCGTTCTTCACGCGCTCCCCGCCGCCGCTGCGGGCGCGCTCGTGGGCCCGCGCGAGCCGCTCGTCCAGCTTCTCCTTGCCGCCGAGCAGACAGGAGCCGGGGATCCGTACGTCCTCCAGCACCACCTCGGCGGTGTGCGAGGCGCGGATGCCGTGCTTCTTGAACTTCTGGCCCTGGGACAGCCCCGGGGTGTTCGGCGGCACGATGAAGGAGGCGTGCCCCTTGGTGCCGAGCGCGGGGTCGACGACGGCCACGACGATGTGGACGTTGGCGATGCCGCCGTTGGTCGCCCAGGTCTTGGTGCCGTTGAGCACCCACTCGTCCTTGGCCTGGTCGTAGACCGCGCGGGTGCGCATCGAGCCGACGTCGGAGCCCGCGTCCGGCTCGGAGGAGCAGAAGGCGGCGACCTTCACGTCGTCCGGGGTGCCGTACATCTGCGGGATCCAGGTCCCGATCTGCTCCTCGGTGCCGTTGGCGACGACGCCGATGGCCGCGAGTCCGGTGCCGACGATGGACAGGGCGATGCCGGCGTCGCCCCAGAAGAGCTCCTCCATCGCCATCGGGATGCCCAGGCCCGTCGGGTCGAAGAACTGCTGGGCGTAGAAGTCCAGAGAGTAGATGCCGACCTTGGCGGCCTCCTGGATGACGGGCCAGGGAGTCTCTTCGCGCTCGTCCCATTCGGCGGCCGCGGGGCGCATCACATCGGCGGCGAAGCCGTGGATCCAGTCCCGTACCTGCTTCTGGTCGTCGTTGAGCTCCATGGTGAACTCCGCCATGTCCCCTCCACCTGTCTGTACGCGTCCATGCGGAAGTTACTAGCGGTAACCTACGCGAAGACCACAGTCTGTTACCGGCGAGTAAGGGCTGTCAAGCACGGAAGATCCGGACAACGGCACCCGGCGTGACGCAGCCGATTCGATCGCCGGGGCGTACCGGGTGTTACGTTGCGTGGGCGTCACGCACATCGCAAGGGCGGGGAGAGAAACACGTCATGGAGACCACTCAGCAGGCCGGCGAACCGGGAGCGGCCGAGCGCCGCCGTCGGGAGCTGCTCGAAGCCGCCGACCGGGTCGTGCTCAGGGACGGCCCCAAGGCCTCCATGAACGCCATCGCGGCGGAGGCCGGTATCACCAAGCCCATCCTGTACCGGCACTTCGGGGACAAGGCGGGCCTCTACCAGGCACTCGCCGTACGCCACACCGACGCCCTGCTCGACTCGCTGCGGGCCGCGCTCGACGCCCCCGCCGAGCGTCGCCGCCGGGTGGAGGCGACCCTCGACACGTACCTCGCCGCCATCGAGGCCCGTCCGCAGGTCTACCGCTTCCTCATGCACCCGGCCGAGGACTCCCACAGCGCGGAGCGCGGCTTCGACGTCGGGCTCCACTCGGCGCCGCTGCTGCGCCGGCTCGGCGAGGAACTGGCCGAGGTGATCGGCGAGCGGGTGGACCTCGGGCCCGGCGGCGAACGGCTGGCCCGGGTCTGGGGCCACGGCATCGTCGGCATGATGCACGCGGCCGGCGACTGGTGGCTGGGCGAGCGGCCCTGCGAACGCGCGGAGCTCGTCGCCGGCCTCACGGACCTCCTCTGGGGCCGCCTCTCCTCCGCCGGCAACCGCGTGAACGGCCCCGGCTTCTGACCCATCCGGCCTCGCCGGGCCGAACCCGGCCTCACCGAGGCCCCTCCGGGCTTCGCCGGGCCGTTCCAGCCCCCTCCGGCGAGGCCGGCTCGGGCGGCTAGCCTCGCGCCGACCAGGGGGCCTTGCGGATCGCCCGCCGCAGGCGACGGGCCCGCAGTCCCGTTACGCGGTCCGCGTACACGGTGCCGTCGAGGTGGTCGCACTCGTGCTGCAGGCAGCGGGCGAAGAAACCCGTGCCGGAGATCCGTACGGGCGCCCCGTCCGAGGTGACCCCCTCGACGACCGCCCGGTCGAAGCGGGACGTCCCCGCCTCCAGCCCGGGCAGGGACAGGCAGCCCTCGGGCCCGAGGAACTCGTCCCCGTCGGCCTCCACCAGCCGCGGGTTGACGATGTGCCCGACGTGGCGGACGTCCTCGTCGTCGGGGCAGTCGTAGACGAACACCCGCTTCCCGACGCCGATCTGGTTCGCGGCGAGGCCGACGCCCTCCGCGGCGTACATCGTCGCGAACATGTCCTCGACGAGCCGGTCGAGGTCCGGTCCGAATGCGGTGACTTCCGCGCAGGCCGAGTGGAGCACCGGATCACCCAGCAGGCTCATGGTGCGGACGAGGCCGGTGGTACCGGGAATGGGGCGCTGTCGCATGGCCGTAAGCGTACGACGGGCGACTATATGAGGAGATCCGCGGCGGGGCGGGGGCGCCGCGGTCAAGGCTCCGGCCGGTACTGGATAGGCTGGGGCCGACCGACGCAAGGAGGACAAGGGACGATGGCAGGCAACACGGAGCCGCTTTCGCCGCGGGCCAAGCTGGCCGTGACGGCGGGCAAGGCCGCGGCGGCGGTGTCGCGGGCCGCGGGACGCGGAAGCGGATCGGTGATCGGTGGCAAGGTCGCACTCAAACTCGACCCCGATCTTCTCGGCGCGCTGGCGCAACACCTCGACGTCGTCCTCGTCTCCGCGACGAACGGCAAGACCACGACGACCCGGCTGATCGCGGAGGCCCTGCGGGCCAGCGGGCCGGTCGTCTCCAACGCCCTCGGCGCCAACATGCCGGCCGGCATCACCTCGGCGCTGGCCGGCGGCTCGGACGCCAAGTACGGCGTCATCGAGGTCGACGAGAAGTACCTGGCCGGAGTGGCCCGGGACGTCACCCCCAAGGTGATCGCCCTGCTCAACCTCTCCCGCGACCAGCTGGACCGCGCCGCCGAGACCCGCATGCTCGCGGAGAAGTGGCGCGAGGGCCTCCAGGGCTCCAAGGCGGTCATCGTCGCGAACTGCGACGACCCGCTGATCGTCTGGTCCGCCTCCTCCTCGCAGAACGTGGTGTGGGTCGCGGCCGGCCAGGAGTGGAAGGACGACGCCTGGTCGTGCCCCTCCTGCGGTGGTGTCATGCAGCGTCCCGGCGACGACTGGTTCTGCGGCGAGTGCGGCTTCCGCCGCCCGACGCCGACCTGGGTGCTCTCCGGAGACCACGTGCTGGACCCGCACGGTTCGGCCTGGCCGATCCACCTCCAGCTGCCGGGCCGCGCCAACAAGGCCAACGCCGCCACCTCGGCCGCCGTCGCCGCCGTCTTCGGCGTACCGCCGCAGGTCGCGCTGGAGCGGATGTACCAGGTGCAGGCCGTCGCCGGCCGCTACGACGTGGTGACCTTCCAGGGCCGTGAGCTGCGGCTGCTGCTCGCGAAGAACCCGGCGGGCTGGCTCGAAACGTTTTCGCTGATCGACCCGCCGCCGACGCCGGTGATCCTCTCGGTGAACGCGCGCGGGGCCGACGGCACCGACACCTCCTGGCTGTGGGACGTGGACTACCCGCGCCTGGCCGGCCACCCGATCTTCGTGATCGGTGACCGCAAGCTGGACCTCGCGGTCCGCCTCGAGGTCGCGGGCCTGGACTTCCGGGTGTGCGAGACCCTCGACGAGGCCGTGCAGCTCGCGCCGCCCGGCCAGATCGAGCTGATCGCCAACTACACCGCCTTCCAGGACGTCCGCCGCCGCGTCGGCAACTAGGCCCGTCAGAAACGCAGAGGACAAGAGCATGAGCGACAACAGCCTGCGTCTGGTGTGGGTCTACCCCGACCTGCTCAGCACGTACGGAGACCAGGGCAACGCCCTCGTCGTGGAGCGCCGGGCCCGCCAGCGCGGCCTGGACGTGCAGCGCGTGGACGTGCGCAGCGACCAGCCGATCCCCACCTCGGGCGACATCTACCTGATCGGCGGCGGCGAGGACCGGCCGCAGCGCCTGGCCGCGGAGCGGCTGCTGCGCGACGGCGGTCTGGAGCGCGCCGTCTCGAACGGGGCGATCGTCTTCTCCGTCTGCGCCGGGTACCAGATCCTCGGCAAGGAGTTCGTCAACGACCAGGGCCAGCGCCAGGAGGGCCTCGGCCTGCTGGACGTCGTCACCTTGCGCGGTGAGGGCGAGCGGTGCGTCGGCGACGTCCTCGCCGACATCGACCCGCGCCTGGGCCTGCCCCAGCTGACGGGCTTCGAGAACCACCAGGGCGTCACGCACCTCGGTCCGACGGCCAAGCCGTTCGCCCGGGTGACGATGGGCCGTGGCAACGGCAGCGGCGACGGCACCGAAGGCGCGTACAACGACACGGTGTTCGGCACGTACATGCACGGCCCCGTGATGGCCCGCAACCCGCAGATCGCGGACCTGCTGCTGAAGCTGGCCCTCGACGTGAACGCACTGCCGGCCATAGAGGACCGGTGGTACGAGGCGCTGCGCGCGGAGCGCATCGCGGCCGCCACGCAGCCCGCGTAGCGCCCTGCGGGCCGCTCATCGGGGCGGCCCCGCCATCATGTGTTCGGCCCGGTTTTCCCTAGGGGGAACCGGGCCGACGTCGTTTCGTACGACGAGTACGACCAGCATGTGGAGGATGGTTCAGTCCACCGCTCCACCGCTTGTAGGGTGGCCGTAGTTCCAACCGGACGACGTGGTCCGGTCGCCGGCCCACGTTGCAAAGGTCTCTCCCTGCCATGCGCATTGGTGTGCTCACTTCCGGTGGCGACTGCCCCGGCCTCAACGCCGTCATCCGCTCCGTCGTGCACCGCGCCGTCGTCGACCACGGCGACGAGGTGATCGGCTTCCTCGACGGCTGGAAGGGCCTGCTGGAGGCGGACTACCGCAAGCTCGACCTCGACGCCGTCGCCGGCATCCTGGCCCGCGGTGGCACCATCCTCGGCTCCTCCCGGGTCCAGCCCGCGCACCTGCGCGACGGCGTGGAGCGTGCCCGCGGGCACGTCGCCGACCTCGGCCTCGACGCGATCATCCCGATCGGCGGCGAGGGCACCCTGAAGGCCGCGAACCTGCTGTCGCAGGCCGGTCTGCCGATCGTCGGCGTCCCGAAGACCATCGACAACGACATCGCCTCCACCGACGTCACCTTCGGCTTCGACACCGCCGTCGGCGTGGCCACGGAGGCCCTGGACCGCCTGAAGACCACCGCCGAGTCCCACCAGCGCGTGATGGTCGTGGAGGTCATGGGCCGCCACACCGGATGGATCGCGCTGCACTCGGGCATGGCGGCGGGCGCGCACGCGATCGTCGTGCCGGAGCGGCCCTTCGACATCGAGGAGCTGACGGCGATCGTCGGCGAGCGCTTCTCCGCGGGCAAGCGGTTCGCGATCGTCGTGGTCGCCGAGGGCGCCAAGCCGCGCCCCGGGTCGATGGACCTGGAGGAGGGCGGCGTCGACATGTACGGCCACGAGCGGTTCGCCGGCATCGGCAACCGGCTCGCCGTGGAGCTGGAGCACCGCCTGGGCAAGGAGGCCCGGCCGGTGATCCTGGGCCACGTCCAGCGCGGCGGCACGCCCACCGCGTACGACCGGGTCCTCGCCACCCGCTTCGGCTGGCACGCCGTGGAGGCCGCGCACCGCGGCGAGTTCGGCATGCTGACCGCGCTGCGCGGCACGGACATCGAGATGGTGCCGCTCGCCGAGGCGACCTCGACCCTCAAGACGGTGCCGGCCGACCGGTACGACGAGGCCCAGACGGTTCTGTAACCGTATGCCCGTTACGGCCGCCCCCGCGCGCAGGAGCGCACGGGGGCGGCACTACTGTGGTGGGGCGCCACGGTCAAGGGAGTGAAGAGATGGATCACAGCGGGCACGGCATGGACATGGACATGGACCTGCCGCCCTTCACTCTCGGACGCGGGTTGGAGTTCTCCTTCGACGCGTTCTTCCTGATCGGCTCGCTGGTGGGACTCGCCCTGTACGCGTGGGGCGTGCTCCGGCTGCGCCGGCGCGGGGACTCCTGGCCGCTGGGCCGGACCATCGCCTTCACCGCGGGCGTGCTGACCGTGGTCCTGGTGATGTGCACCAAGCTGAACGACTACGGCATGGTCATGTTCAGCGTGCACATGGTCCAGCACATGGTGATCAGCATGGTCACCCCGATCCTGGTGCTGCTGGGCGCTCCGGTGACGCTGGCGCTGCGCGCGCTGCCGCCCGCCGCCCGCGGCCACAAGGGCCCGCGCGAGCTGCTGCTGGCGCTGCTGCACAGCCGGTACATGCGGGTGGTCACCCACCCCGCCTTCACGATCCCCATGTTCATCGCGAGCCTCTACGCCCTGTACTTCACCCCGCTGTTCGACTTCCTGATGGAGAGCCGCACCGGGCACATCGCGATGATGGTCCACTTCCTCGCCGTCGGCCTCATCTTCTTCTGGCCGATCATGGGCGTCGACCCGGGTCCGCACCGTCCGGGTTACGTGATGCGGATGCTGGAGCTCTTCGCGGGCATGCCCTTCCACGCCTTCTTCGGCATCGCCCTGATGATGGCGAGCCAGCCGATGATCAAGACGTACTCGAACCCGCCGGCCTCCCTCGGCATCGACCCGCTGCTCGACCAGCAGTGGGGCGGCGGCATCGCCTGGGCGTTCAGCGAGATCCCCTCGGTGCTGGTCCTGATCGCGCTGGTCTACCAGTGGTACCACTCCGAGCAGCGGGCGGCGAAGCGCTCCGACCGGGCCGAGGACCGCAACGGCGACAAGGAGCTGGAGGCGTACAACTCGTATCTCGCCTCGCTCCAAGCGCGTGGCCAGTAGCGGAACGGCACTGTCGCGCGTCACCATGGGGCATGACCGGATCCGTTAAGGCGATGGCTGTCATGACCTTCGCCGCACTGGTGGCCGTTGCCGCGTACTCCGTGGTCCTCGGCAGCAACGGCTGGCTGTGGTTCGGCTGGGTGGTGCTGGGGCTGCTGACCGCCGGGATGGCCGCCTCCCGCAACGTCTGAAGACAGGTTCCCACCGCCCCCTCCAGCCCGTGGCTCACCGTCCGTAAACTGGCGGTGACAACGGGATATCGACGGGAGCGGCCTGGTGTTCTACCACTTGCTCAAGCACGTGTTGCTCGGTCCTCTGCTGCGGCTGCTGTTCCGGCCGCGGATCGAGGGCCTGGAGAACATCCCGGCGGAGGGTGCCGCGATCGTCGCGGGCAACCACCTGTCCTTCTCCGACCACTTCCTCATGCCCGCGATCCTCAAGCGGCGGATCACCTTCCTCGCGAAGGCCGAGTACTTCACCGGCCCCGGCGTGAAGGGCCGGCTCACCGCCGCCTTCTTCCGCAGCGCGGGGCAGATCCCGGTGGACCGGTCCGGCAAGGACGCCGGGCAGGCGGCGCTGCGCGAGGGGCTCGCGGTGCTGGCCAAGGACGAACTGCTGGGCATCTACCCGGAGGGGACGCGCTCGCACGACGGGCGGCTCTACAAGGGGAAGGTGGGCGTGGCAGCGATGGCCCTGGGCGCCGGGGTCCCCGTGATCCCCTGCGCGATGGTGGGCACCTTCGAGATCCAGCCGCCCGGGCAGAAGATCCCGAACATCCGGCGGGTGACGATCCGCTTCGGCCGGCCGCTGGACTTCTCCCGGTACGCCGGCATGGAGGGCGAGCGGGCGATCCTGCGGGCGGTCACCGACGAGATCATGTACGCGATCCTCGAGCTGTCCGGCCAGGAGTACGTCGACCGGTACGCGGCCGAGGTGAAGGCCGAACAGGAAGCCGAGCGGAAGAAGGAGCAACGGAAGAAGGCCCGGCGCTCCGCGCGCTGAGCCCTCTCCCGTACGGGCGGTCCGGTCTAGCGGACGGCCGGCAGCTCCTCACGGGCCGGCCACGCGCTGCCCGGTCCGTGGTCGAGCGACAGTGCGGCGACCTGGGCCGGGGCGACGGGCGCGGCGTGCGGGGCGCACGTGACGTCCTGCGCGTCGACCTTGCCGGTCAGCAGGTAGGCGTCCACCCGCGTGTTGATGCAGGGGTTCTGCAGGCTGGTGACACCGTGCGAGCCGGCGTTCTGCTCGGTGATCAGACGCGAGCCGGCGAGGCGGCGGTGCAGCTCGACCGCGCCCTTGTACGGGGTGGCCGCGTCCCGCTCGGACTGGACGATCAGGATCGGCGGAACGCGCTTGGCGCCGACCGCGATCGGGGTGCTCTGCTTGGCCTTCCAGGTCGCGCAGGGCAGGTTCATCCACGCGTTGGACCAGGTCAGGAACGGGTACTTCTCGTGGAGCTCGGTGTTGTCCCGGTCCCACTCGGCCCAGCTGGTGGGCCACTTGGCATCAGCGCACTCGACCGCCGTGTAGACGGCGTTGCTGTTCTCCGAGGCCGCGTTGCCCTTGGTGTCCGTCATGTCCGGGGCGATGGCGTCGACGAGCGCCTGCTCGTCACCGGCGGCGTAGGCGGCCCAGGTCTGCGCGACGGGCACCCAGGAGGAGTCGTAGTACGGGGCGCCCTGGAAGAAGCCGATGAGCTCGGCCGGGCCGACGATCCCGCCGATCGGCTGGGCCTTCGCCTTGTTGCGCAGCTCCTGCCACTTGGCCTCGACCTTGGCGCGGGTGTCGCCGAGGTGGAAGACCCCGTCGTTCTTGGCGACCCAGTCCTGCCAGTCGTTCCAGCGCATCTGGAAGGCGACGTCCTGGCCGAGGTTGGCCTCGTACCAGATGTTGTCCTGAGAGGGGTCGACCACGCTGTCGACGATCATGCGGCGCACGTGGGTCGGGAAGAGGCTCGCGTAGACCCCGCCGAGGTAGGTGCCGTAGGAGACGCCGAGGAAGTTCAGCTTCGCCTCGCCGAGGGCGGCGCGGATCACGTCCATGTCGCGGGCGCTGTTGGGCGTGGTCATGTGCGGCAGCATCTCGCCGCTGCGCTCCTTGCAGCCGTCCGCGTAGGCGGCGGCCAGCTTGCGCTGGGCGAGCTTGTCGGCCTCGCTGTCCGGGACCGGGTCGGCCTTGGGCGCCTTCACGAACTCCTGCGGGTCGATGCAGGAGACGGGCGCGGAGTGGCCGACACCGCGGGGGTCGAAGCCGACGAAGTCGTACGCCTTGGAGGCGTTGACCCACAGCGGGCTCTTGGTGGTGACCCGGCGCGGGAAGCGCATGCCGGAGCCGCCGGGGCCCCCGGGGTTGTAGACGAGCGCGCCCTGGCGCTCCTGCTCGGTGCCCGTGCTGCCGATCCGGTCGACGGCGATGTCGATGGTCTTGCCGTACGGCTTCGCATAGTCGAGCGGGACCTTCACCCAGCCGCACTGGATGGGCTTCTCCAGGCCCCAGTCCGCGGGGCAGTCCTTCCAGTCGATCCCGGTACGGGCGGCGCGGGCGGCGGCGATCTGAACGCCCAGCACCTCCGGCAGCTTCGGGCCGTTGCCGGTCGGGGCCGCGGCGGCCGGCGGGGCCAGCAGCAGGCTCGCCGCCAGTGTGCCGGTGATCAGTGTGGCGGCGCTCCCCAGCGTCGCGTTGCGTGTCACGTGGTTGTTCCCCCTGCGTCAGGTGCCGCCGTGGGCGGCCGGGTTGGTCGCGTTCGGTCGTCGGCGTGCAGGGGGATCTTGTCGTCTGTTCCGGGACCGGCGACAGAGCCGGATCGACTTCTTTGCCAACCCGATAACCGGAAAGGTGTGTACCGCTGAGCGGTGCCCGGTTCCTCCCCGTTCACCCGTGGAATGTGCGGCAGGCCTCGTCGAGCACCTCGCGCAGCCGCAGGGCGTCCGGGGCCAGGGCCGTCACGAGGACGGCCGGCCCGGCCAGCGGCGTCACCACGGCGCACTCCCCCAGCACCCGCGCCGCGGGCGGGTCCCCGGCGAAGGCGGGGTCCACGACGAGGAGCTGGCCGAGCGCCCGGTGGCCGGCCAGGCCCGCCGGGCCGTCCCAGCCGCCGGGCGCACCGGGTCCGCAGGTGAGCTCCTGGTCCAGCAGCGGACGGCCGCCGCGCGTGACGGTGAGCCGGCTGCTCAGCAGCCCGGGGGCCTCGCCCGAGCGGCCGAGCACCTGTTCCTCGCGCAGCAGCAGACGGGCGGTGGGGGCCAGTTCGACCCGGGTGTGCACCCGCAGTTCGCTGCCGCGCACCGAGACCAGCGGTTCCGGCAGCCATCGCACCGACGCCCCGTCCTCCAGGGTCAGGCGTACGTCGTACCGCGCGGGCTCGCCGCCGCGGCCGGGCAGCGCCAGGGTGGCCGCGGCCGAGGCGAGGGCGAGGCGCGCTCCGGGTCCGGCGGCGGCCTCGACGGTGAGGTGGTCCCCGCCCAGCGGCGCGCTCATCGCGCCGACCAGCACGACCCGGGCCTCGGCCCCCGCCCCCCGGGTGCGGCGCAGCGCGAGCGGCCCCTCGCCCGCCAGGAGCGGCAGGGCGGTGCCGCCCCGCCCGTCGGCCACGGCGCGGATGCGGGCGGTGGCCCGCAGACCCGACGCGGGCAGGGGGACGGAGTCCGGCGCTGTCTCTTATACACGTCTCCGGGCCCACTAGACAGGCCTCAAACTCGAATAGCGTGTCTGAGTTTACGAAAAACAACGCACATAGACAAAGA
>NZ_JARAYQ010000254.1:0-11622 GCF_033794505.1 Streptomyces sp. MB09-01
ATAAGGTTTTTTTTCTTTTTTGTGGGCTCGGAGTTGGTTTTAAGGGACAGGGCCCGGGGGGGGGCGACGGCCTGGAGGACCACCGAGCCGGAGGCGGGGACGACGACGGTGAGCTTGCCCGCCGCGGAGGCCCGGACCAGGGCGGTGCCGCCGTAGAGGGTGCGGTACTGGGCGCCGGCCGGGGCGTCGATCTCGACGGTGCGGGAGTCGGCTCCGTTGTTGGCGGCGACCAGGTACTCGGTGCGGCTGCGGGCGTCGGTGCGTGCGAAGGCGTAGACGGAGCCGTCGGCGAGGCGTTCGCTCTGGATGCCGTCGCGCAGGGCGGGGTGGGCCTTGGTCAGCTTCGCGAGAGCACTGATCTGCTTGTAGAGCGGGTGCTCCGGATCGTAGGCATCGCTCGCATGCGTGCGTGCCGTTCCGAGCTGGTCGTCGTCCAGGTAGTCGGCGACCTGCGAGGCGAAGAGCGGCTGGCGGGCGTCCTTGTCGCCGCCCGCACCCGTGAAGCCCTGCTCGTCACCGGAGTAGACGACCGGGTTGCCCCGGGAGAGGAACATCAGCTCGTTGGCCAGCCGGTAGCGGTCCAGCAGCTCCTGCTCCCCCGCGCCCGGCCGGTCCTGCTTCAGGAAGGTGCCGAAGCGGCCCATGTCGTGGTTGCCCAGGAACGTGACCTGCTCGTAGGCGTTGGCCTTGTCGCTGGTGTACCGGTAGTCGTCGCCCAGGACGGAGGCGAGCCGGCCGGCTCCCGCGCCCTGGGAGGCGTACGCGCGGATCGCGTCCTGCAGCGGGAAGTCGAGGGTGGCGTCGAGGCGCCCGCGGGTCACGTACGGGGAGGTGACGGCGGTGTCGGCGGAGTAGACCTCGCCGAACATGAAGAAGTCGTCACGGCCGCGCTTCGCCGCGTACTGGTCGAGGGCGGTCGCCCACTGCGTCCAGAACTCGGTGTTGACGTGCTTGACGGTGTCGATCCGGAAGCCGTCGATGCCGAAGTCCTTGACCCACTTCTCGTAGATCTTCTCCATCCCGTCGACGACCTCGGGACGCTCGGTCCACAGGTCGTCGAGGCCGAAGAAGTCGCCCTGGTCGGAGGATTCGCCGGCGAAGGTGGAGTCGCCCCGGTTGTGGTACATCGTCGGGTCGTTGAGCCAGGCGGGGACCTTGAGGTTCTTCTTCGCGTCCGGCACGAACGGGGTCCTCGGGAAGGACTTCCCGTCCACCTTGGGGAACTTCCCCTTCCCGTCGGCGTAGTCCTTGTCGTCGAAGGGCACGCCGTCCTTCGTCAGGTACGGGAACGCCCCCTTCGAGAGGTACGAGTAGGAGGCCTCCCGGTAGTCGACGACGTCGGCGGTGTGGTTGGTGATGACGTCGAAGAAGACCTTCATCCCCTTCCCGTGCGCCGTGTCGATCAGCCGCTCCAGGTCGGCGTTGGTGCCGAAGTGCGGGTCGACCTGGGTGAAGTCGGTGATCCAGTAGCCGTGGTAGCCGGCGGAGACGTCCTCGCCTTTGCCCTGCACCGGCTGGTTCTTGAAGATCGGCGCCATCCAGATGGCAGTGGTGCCGAGCCTCTTGATGTAGTCCAGCCGGTCGGTGAGCCCTTTGAGGTCGCCGCCCTGGTAGAAGCCCTTGTCGGTCGGGTCCAGTCCGGTGTCCAGGCGGGAGCCGGTCAGGCCGCCCCGGTCGTTGCGCGGGTCGCCGTTCGCGAACCGGTCCGGGAGCACGAAGTAGAACTGCTCCCGGGTCAGGTCGTGCCGGGCCGGCTCGGCGGCCAGCTTCGCGTCCGAGGGCGGGGAGGGCGGCTTCGCGGCGGCAGCGGCCGCGGCGGGGAGGGCGGGCAGGAGCGTCACGGCCAGGGCGGCGGCGAGCACTCCTGCGGCAGGGCGTATCAAGGCGGATCTCCTTGTGTACGGGTCGCGTGTCGCATGGATGAGGACCACCCGGCGGTGGCGGGGAGAAAGTGCCGGGCGGCCCTGGTCGGTGGAGCGGCGGCTCAGTTGCGCCAGGTGTCGGTCAGCGTGACCTTGCCGCTCGCGGGGACGGTGGCGGTACGGTTCGCGCCGCTCTCCCAGGTGACGTTGCCGGCGGCGTCCTTGCGGACGTACTTGTACGCGAAGGACGTGCCGGCCGGGAGGGTGACGTCGAGCTTCCAGACGGGGTACGCCGCCGGGTCGAGCTTGGGGGCCGTGGCCGGGTTCCAGGCGCCGAGCTCGGCCCGGTCGCCGACGACGTGGATGTTCTGGCCGGGGACGGTGGTGGCGTTGACGGCGAAGGAGGCGCCGGAGGTGGCCGACGGCGGCGGGGTCGTACCGCCGGAGCAGGTACGGGCGCCCGTGTGCAGGGCGAGGGCGGTACCGGCGGGGAGGGTGGCGGTAACCTGGCCGGCGGAGTTCACGGTGACCGTGCGGTTGTTCTGCACGTCGCAGTAGTCGCCGGCCGCCAGGGAGGTCTGGAAGGTACGGGTGAGGGCCGAGCCCTCGTGGTTGAGGGCGACGTACGCCTTGCTGCCGCGCCCGAAGGCGATCTGGTCGCCGCCGTTGTCCCACCAGTTGGTGACGGACTGGCCGCGGGCCGCGTTGCGGAAGGCGACCATGGAGGAGATCTCCCGCCAGGCGTGCTGGCACTTCCAGCCGTCGGCGTAACAGGCGCTCACCGCGCCGCCGTTCGGCGGGCCGGCGTCCTTGTCGGTCCACTCGTAGCCGGAGTGCACGTCCGGGGAGCCGTAGGGCCAGGCCAGCATGAAGACGTTGGCGAGGGTGTAGGCGGAACCGTCCTTGTAGCCGAGGGTGTCGCCGACGCGCTCGGTGTCGTGGTTGTCGACGAAGACCCCGGCCTGGCCGCTGGGCATGTGGCCCCAGGCCTCGCCGAAGTTCTTCAGGTGGGCGAGGTTCTCGTTCTGGAAGACCCGCTTGAGGTCCCGGGCGTACCGGAACTCCTGCACGTCCCCGCTGCCCAGGTACTCGCTCGGCGAGACGGCCTCGCCGGCGCCGTGTATCGCCTCCTGCTTCCAGTAGGCGCCGGGGTTCGTCAGCCGGGACTTGATGTTGGCGAGGTCGGCGGCGGGCATGTGCTTGGCGGCGTCGATCCGGAAGCCGTCGACGCCGAGGGAGAGCAGGTCGTTGAGGTACCCGGCGATCCGGCCCCGCACGTAGTCCTCGCCGGTGTCCAGGTCGGCGAGCTGCACGAGCTCGCAGTTCTGGACGTTGGCGCGGTCCTGGTAGTTCGTGATGGTGGCCCGGCAGTCGTCCATGTCGGAACCGGAGTAGACGCCGGGGTAGTTGTACTTCGTGTACGAACTCCCGCCGGTCCCCGTGCCGTCGCCGGCGGCCATGTGGTTGATGACGGAGTCGGCGACGACCTTCACGCCGGCGGCGTGGCAGGTGTCGACCATGGCCTTGAAGGCGGTGCGGTCGCCGAGCCGGCCGGCGATCTTGTAGCTGACGGGCTGGTACGAAGTCCACCACTGGGGACCCTGGATGTGCTCCTGGGGAGGCGAGACCTGGACGTACCCGTAGCCGGCGGGCCCGAGCGCGTTGGTGCAGGCGGCGGCCACGGAGGCGAACTTCCACTCGAAGAGGACGGCGGTGACGTCCTTGTCGCCGGGCGCCGCGGCCTGTGCCTGCGGCGCTTGGGCGGTGAGGCTCGCGGCGGCGAGCAGGGCCGCGGCGACGGCGCCGGCGACTCCGGGGGCTCGTGCGGGTCTGGCGGCTCTGACAGACATGTGGGGGCCTCCTGGCGGGAGAGGTGGGGATTGCACGCGACCGTATGGGCCCGCCAACAGGCCTGCAATACCTTGCGCAAGAAATTGCAGAATTGTTTCTTCCATGTGTCCGCGCGGGAGTTGAGGCGAGGCTGCCGGATGCGCAGGCGCCGAACCCGCCGACCTGAGACCCGACCCCTCCAGCCCCCGCTCACACCGGCCGTACTGGTCATCGCCGGGTTCGGGCTCTAGGCCGGGCCGGGTCTGGCTGCACCGGGACACGGCCCCGGCGTGCCTGCCCGGCACCGAGGACGTCATGCTCCGCGTCGCAGGCGGCACGGTGGCTGCACCGGTCTTCGGCCTCGCCGGCGCGGACGGCACGAGGTGGGCACTCACCCGGGGGCAGCGGGAGCGGGGACGGGAGCCGGGAGCCGCCGGCGGCCCCCGCTCGCGAACGGGGGCCGGGGGGGGCGAGGACCCCGCCCCGCCGGGAGGACTACGGCGCCTGCGCCGTCGAGCCCCGGACCACCAGTTCCGGCTGGAAGACGTACTCCGTGCGCTGGACCGGGGTGCCCGAGACGGCCTCCAGGAGGGCGCCCACCGCTGCCGTCGCCATCGCGCGTACCGGCTGGCGGACCGTCGTCAGCGGCGGGTCCGTGAACGCGATCAGCGGGGAGTCGTCGAAGCCGACCACCGACACGTCCTGCGGCACCCGCAGGCCCCGCTCGCGCGCCGCGCGGATGACGCCCAGCGCCATCGGATCGCTGCCGCACACGATGCCCGTGCAGCCGCGGTCCAGCAGGGCCATGCCCGCCGCGTGGCCGCCCTCCACCGTGAACAGGGTCCGCTGGATCAGCCCCTCGGTCTCGGCCGACGGCACCGCGGCGAGGAACCCCTGCTCCTTGCGCGCCGACGGCACGTACCGCGTCGGGCCGATCGCCAGACCGATCCTCCGGTGGCCCAGGTCCTCCAGGTGCCGCACCGCCATGTCGGCCGCCGCCCGGTCGTCCGGGGAGACGAAGGGCGCGCTGATCTGCTCGTTGAAGCCGTTGATCAGCACGAAGGGGACCCCGCGCGCGGCGAGCCGCTGGTAGCGGGACGGGTCCGCGTGGGAGTCCGCGTGCAGGCCCGACAGGAAGACCATCCCGGTGACCCCGCGCTCCTCCAGCTGCTCCACCAGCTCGTCCTCGGTGGCCCCGCCCGGGGTCTGCGTGCACAGCACCGGCGTGTACCCGTGCCCGGCCAGCGCCTGCTCTATGACCTGCGCGAAGGCCGGGAAGATCGGGTTGGTGAGCTCCGGGATCAGCAGCCCGACCAGGCCGTTGCTGCGCCGCTTGAGCCGTACGGGCCGCTCGTAGCCCAGCAGGTCGAGCGCGGCCAGCACCTTGTGCCGGGTGCCGGCCGCGACGCCCGCCTTGCCGTTGAGCACGCGGCTGACGGTCGCCTCGCTGACCTGGGCCTGCGCGGCGATGTCCGTCAGCCTGAGGGGGGAGGTCACCCCGACGTCACCTGCCACCACACCGTGGTGTCGGCCGGCAGCACGCCGTCCTCGACCGTTGCGCCGCTGGACAGCAGGACCTCGCCGGCAACGGGGAACCGTACCGCCGTGCCGGTGGTGTTGGCGGTGCAGAGGAAGTCCCCGCGGCGGAAGACCAGGACGCCGACGGGAGCCTCCTGCCAGTCCACCGAATCGCCCGCGCCCAGGTCCGGGCGCTCGCGGCGCAGCCGCAGGGCGTCCCGGTACAGCTCCAGGGTGGAGGACGGGTCGCCGGTCTGCGCCTCTACGCTCAGCTCCGCCCAGGAGTCCGGCTGCGGGAGCCAGCTGCCGCCGGTGCCGAAGCCGTACGGGGCCTCCGTACCCGACCACGGGATGGGGACCCGGCAGCCGTCGCGGAAGCCGTCCTGGCCCGCCGCGCGGAAGAACGACGGATCCTGGCGGACCTCGTCCGGCAGGTCGGTGACGTCGGGCAGGCCGAGCTCCTCGCCCTGGTAGACGTACGCCGAACCGGGCAGCGCCAGCATCAGCAGGCTCGCCGCGCGGGCCCGCCGCAGACCGAGCTCGCGGTCGCCGGGCTCGCGCAGCTGGGTGCCGAGGCCGGCGGGGTTGGCGAAGCGGGTGGCGTGCCGGGTGACGTCGTGGTTGGACAGCACCCAGGTGGTGGGGGCTCCGACGGGGCGCATCGCGGCCAGCGAGCCGTCGATGACCTCGCGGAGTGCCGTCGCCTCCCAGTCGCTGGTCAGGTACTGGAAGTTGAACGCCTGCTGCATCTCGTCGGGGCGGACGTAGCGGGCGGTGCGTTCGACGGTCGGGGTCCATGCCTCGGCGACCAGGACGCGGTCGCCCTCGTACTCGTCGAGGATCCGGCGCCAGGAGCGGTATATCTCGTGGACGCCGTCCTGGTCGAAGAAGGGCATGACGTCGTTGCCGAGCAGCTTGAGCTGGTCCCTGGCACCGAGGTCCGGCAGGCCGGGCGCCTTGACCAGGCCGTGGGCGACGTCGACGCGGAAGCCGTCGGCGCCGAGGTCGAGCCAGAAGCGCAGGATCGAGCGGAACTCGTCCTGGACGGCCGGGTGCTCCCAGTTGAAGTCGGGCTGCTCGGGTGCGAAGAGGTGCAGGTACCACTCGCCGTCCGCGACACGGGTCCAGGCGGGCCCGCCGAAGATCGACTCCCAGTCGTTGGGCGGCAGTTCGCCGTCCTCACCCTTGCCGGGACGGAAGTGGAAGCGCTCCCGCAGCCGGGAACCGGGTCCTTCGCGCAGTGCCTGCTTGAACCATTCGTGCTGGTCGGAGCAGTGGTTCGGGACGAGGTCGACGATGATGCGCAGGCCCAGTCCGTGGGCCTCGCGGATCACGGCGTCGGCGTCGTGCAGGGTGCCGAACATCGGGTCGATGGCCCGGTAGTCGGCGACGTCGTAGCCGGCGTCGGCCTGCGGGGAGGCGTAGAAGGGGCTGAGCCAGACGGCGTCGACGCCCAGCTCCTTGAGGTAGGGCAGGCGGCTGCGGATGCCTTCGAGGTCCCCCATGCCGTCCCCGTTGGAGTCGGCGAAGCTGCGCGGATAGACCTGGTAGATCACCGCGTCTCTCCACCAGCCGGGCAGGGTGCCGGTGGAGGTGGGAAGTGCGTCGGCGAGGTGCTGGGTCATGTCGTCCTTGGAGAGGTCGGGCCGGTGATGCGGGAGCAGGCGGGTGGTCAGCCCTTGGTGGCGCCTGCGGTCATCCCGGCGACGAGGTGGCGCTGGGCGAATACGAAGAAGATCGCCGCGGGGATGGCGATGAGGACCGAAGCGGCGCTCATCGCACCCCAGTTGGAGGTGTACTGGGTGACGAAGGTCTGCAGGCCGCCGGCCAGCGTGAGGTTCTCCTCGCCGACCATGAAGGCGGAGGCGTACGCGACTTCGCCCCAGGCGGTGATGAAGGCGTAGAAGCCGGTGACGGCGAGACCGGGCTTGGCCAGCGGCAGGATCAGCCGCCAGAAGGTGCCGAAGGGGTTGAGCCCGTCGACCCGGCCGGATTCGTCGATCTCCACCGGGATGGTGTCGAAGAAGCCCTTCATCATCCAGGCACAGAACGGTACGGCGATGGTGAGGTAGGTGATGATCAGGCCGACCGGCTGGTTGAGCAGGCCGAGGTCGCCCATCAGGTTGTAGAGCGGCACGATGAGGATGGCCATGGGGAACATCTGCGTGATGAGCAGCGTCCACATGAGCGGCTTCATGCCGGGGAACTTGAAGCGGCTGACCGCGTATCCGGTGGTGGCGGCGATGAACACACCGAGGACGGTGGTGACGCCGGCGACCAGGACGGAGTTCCCGAACCAGCTGAGGAAGTGGCTCGACTCCAGCAGGTACGTGTAGTTGCCGAAGGACGGTTCCTTGATGAAATCCGTGGTGACCGCGTGCTCGGCGGGCTTGAGCGAGGTCAGCAGGATCCACAGCACCGGGAACACGGCGATGACGGACGCGCCGAGCAGGGTGAGGTGCAGGCCTGCGGAGGCGAGCGGCGAGCGGCTGCCCCGGGTACGAGCGTTGGTCATGGTCACCACACCTCTCCCTGCTTGCGCAGCGAGCGCCGGTAGACCAGCGCGAAGATCATGAGCAGGGCGAGGATCAGTACGCCCCACGTGGCGGAGCCGGCGAAGTCGCGCGGGCTCGACACGAACGCCTCGCGGAAGGCCTGGGTCACCAGGATCTCGGTGGAGTCGCCCGGTCCGCCGCGGGTGAGCAGGAAGATCACCGGGAACATGTTGAAGGTCCAGATGGTGGAGAGCAGGATCACCGTCATGCTCACCGCGCGGAGCCCGGGCAGCGTGATGTGCCGGAACCGCTGCCAGGCGCTCGCGCCGTCCATCTCGGCGGCCTCGTAGAGCTCACCGGGGATGGACTGCAGTCCGCCGAGCAGGGCGACCATCATGAACGGGACGCCGAGCCAGACGTTGACGGCGACGACCGAGAACTTGGCCCAGGTCGGGTCGTCGAGCCACGGGACCGCGGCGATGCCGCCGCCGTCGAGGATCTTGTTGAGGATGCCGTTGTCGCGGTTGAACAGGAACCGCCAGGCGAAGACCGAGACGAAGCCGGGGACGGCCCAGGGCAGGATCAGCGCCATCCGGTAGGCGGCGCGGCCCCGGAAGTCCCGGTTGAGCATGTTGGCCAGGACCAGGCCGAGCGTGAAGGTGATCGACACGCACGCGACGGTCCACACCACCGTCCACACCAGCCGCTGCAGGAACACCGGGTCGCTGAGCACGGCCGCGTAGTTGTCGAGTCCGACGAACTCGTACGTGGCCTCGATGTGGCGGGCGCCGATGGTGCGCGAGACGTTGCGCTCGTTGGCGTCGGTCAGCGACAGGTAGATGCCGCGGACCAGCGGCCAGCCGATGATCACGCCGAGGACGAGCACCACCGGGGCGATCATCGCCCAGGCGTACCAGTGGGTGGCGAGGGCGCGCCTCAGCCCGCCCTTGGTCCCACCCGGGGCCTTGCTGTCAGTCCTGCGGCTCAGGCCGCGGGCGGCGGCGTCGTTCTCGACGTCGTCGCCCGCGGCCTTCGCCACCGACTGGCTGGTGTGAGCAGCCATGGTTTCGTTACTTCCAGCCCTTGAGGATCTTGCGGAACTCGACGCCGGCCGCCTTGGCCGCGTCCTCCGGGCTCGAGGACCCGGTGATCGCCTTGGTGTATTCGACCTTCAGCGGCTCGAAGAGGGAGCCGTTCTCCGGGATCCAGGCGCGCTCCACGGCCTTGTCCACGGCCGGCTTGAAGAACTGGACCATCTCGCTGCCCTTGACGTCCGGCTGCTCGTAGGCGGCGGTACGGGTCGGGAGCAGGCTCAGGTCCTTGGCGGACTGCACCTGGACCTCCTGCGAGGTCATGTACTCGACGAAGGCGTGCGCGGCGGCGCGGTTCTTGGAACCGGCGTAGACGCCGAGGTCGTGGCCGCCCTGCGGAGCACCGGCCTTGACGGAGCCGGCCGGGACGGCGGCGACGCCGAGGTTGGCCTTGTCCTTGAACTGGTCACCGGCGTAGGTGTCGGCGACGGCCCACGGACCGTTGATCATCATGGCGGCCTCGCCGGACTTGAAGGCCGTCTGCATGTTGGTGTAGCCGTCCGTGGCGTTGGTGATCGCCGCGCCCGAGGAGACCAGGTCGCGGGCGGTCTTGAAGGCCTTGACGCCCGCCTCGTTGTCGACGGTGACCGTCTTGTTCTTCGCGTCGACGAGGTCGCCGCCCTCGCCGTAGATCAGCGGGAGGAACCAGTAGGAGTCGTCGCCGCGCAGGTAGAGGCCCGCCTTGCCGGACTTCGCCTTGATGGCGGCGGCGGCGCTCTTCAGCTCCTCCAGCGTCTTGGGGGGCTGGACGCCGGCGTCGGCGAGCATCTTCTTGTTGTAGAAGAGGCCGAGGGTGTCGATGACCTGCGGCACGGCGTAGGTCTTGCCCTCGTACTTGCCGCTGGCCGCGGCCTGCGGCAGGAACTCGGCGTCGACCTTCTTCGCCGTCTCGGCCGGTACCTCGTCGAGGTAGCCCAGCGAGGCGAAGTCCGCGACCCAGCCGACGTCGGCCCGGATCACGTCAGGCGCGTCGGAACCGCTGCTGAAGGCGTTCTTGACCTTGTTCTGCGCGTCGCCGTACGGGACGTTGACGTACTTGACGGTCACCTTCGGGTGCTTCGCTGTGAACGCCTCGGCGATCTTCTGGAAGCTGGCCTTCTCGGCGTCGTTCGAGGTGTCCCACCACGTGACCGTGCCGGAAAGCTCCCCGCCGGCCTTGACCTCGCCGTCGTCCTTGGTGTCACCGCCGCAAGCCGTCGCCGCGAGCGCCAGGGTCGCGACCAGCGCGGTGGCCGCTATGCCACGCCGCATATGAACTCCTTCGATGATCCCGGCCGCGCCCTCGCGGTCCCGAGTTGCCAGGAACGTAACAAGACTGAAAGAGGACCGAAAGACCTTGCGCAAACTTTCTGCAAGCGGAGGGGATCGTTACATCCGTGTGTCCGTACGGTTGCCGCAGCTTGCTGTTAGTTCGAGTCACCTTCGACTGCCCGGGCCCGCAACCAGGGGGCCTGTGCCCGCGTTGACCCCGATATGACCCACGAGTCGACGGCCGTCCAGCTTGCAAGCTCTTCCAGCAACGCGACCGCGAGCGGTGGCTGGTGGCGCGATGCAGTCATCTACCAGGTCTACGTGCGCTCCTTCGCCGACAGCGACGGCGACGGCGTCGGCGACCTGCGCGGGGTCCGCTCGCGCCTCCCCCACCTCGCCCGTCTCGGGGTCGACGCCGTGTGGCTCACCCCCTTCTACGTCTCCCCGCAGGCGGACGGCGGCTACGACGTCGCCGACTACCGGGCCGTCGACCCGCTCTTCGGGGACCTGTCCGACGCCGACGAGCTCGTCCACGCCGCGCACGAGCTGGGGCTGCGGGTCATCGTGGACGTGGTGCCGAACCACACCTCCGCGCAGCACCCGTGGTTCCGCGCCGCCCTCGCCGGGGATCCGGCGGCGCGGGCGCGCTACCTCTTCCGCCCGGGGCGGGGGGCCGACGGCTCGGAGCCCCCGAACGACTGGGAGTCGATCTTCGGCGGCCCGGCCTGGACCCGTGTCGCGGACGGCGAGTGGTACCTGCACCTCTTCGCCCCCGAGCAGCCGGACCTGGACTGGGACCACCCGGAGGTCGCCGCCGAATTCGCGTCCGTCCTGCGGTTCTGGCTCGACCTCGGCGTCGACGGCTTCCGCGTCGACGTGGCCCACGGCATGGTCAAGGCCCCGGGCCTGCCGGACATCGGCCGAGGCGCCCAGGCCACCCTGATCGGGACCGAACCGCTCCCCTTCTTCGACCAGGACGGGGTCCACGAGATCCACCGCGAGTGGCGCCGGCTCCTGGACTCCTACGAGGGCGACCGCATCGGCGTCGCCGAGGCCTGGGCCCCCACCTCCGAGCGCCTCGCCCTCTACGTCCGCCCCGACGAACTCCACCAGGCCTTCAACTTCCGGTTCCTCAATTGCCCGTGGGACCCCGCCGCGATGCGCACCGTCATCGACGAGTCCCTGGCCGCCACCACCTCGGTCGGCGCCCCGACGACGTGGGTGCTGTCCAACCACGACGTCGTGCGCCATGTGACCCGGTACGGGGGCGGAGCCCGCGGCCTGGCCCGGGCCCGGGCCGCCGCCCTGCTGATGCTGGCCCTCCCCGGCTCGGCCTACCTCTACCAGGGCGAGGAACTGGGCCTCCCGGAGGTCCTGGACCTCCCGGACGCATCCCGCCGCGACCCGGCCTTCCGCCGCGGGCGCCGCCGGCAGCTCCCCGAACCCCCGGCCGGGCCGGGCGCCGGCGACCGGCCGACCCCCGGAGTCCCGGCCGGGCCCACCGCCCAGGCCGGCCCGCAGGCCGAGGCCCCGAACCGGCCCGATGCCACCACCGAACCACAGGCCGCCCCGGCC
>NZ_JARAYQ010000255.1:0-11589 GCF_033794505.1 Streptomyces sp. MB09-01
GGGGGTGCTCATGGCTGGGGGGACCTTCTTCGTGTTTCGGAGCTGAAAGCTTCGGAACGCAGATGTTTGACTTCCTCAAGTAACTCGACCGACGGTAAACGTCGATAGTTAAGGTGGTCAAGTAAACAATTGATAATGTCAACCATCCTGAGTACGCTCCAGGTATGAGCGACACCGCCACGCACGCCCCCACCAAGCTCCAGCTGCTCGAACTGCTCGCGGCCATCGGCACCGCCCAATGGCGCGAGTTCGCGGCCGCCGCCGCCCAGCACGGCCTCACCTCGACCCAGGCCAGGGTCCTCGCCCAGCTCGACGGCCCCGTGCCCATGCGCGGCCTCGCCACCCTGCTGGTGTGCGACGCCTCGAACGTGACCGGCATCGTCGACCGCCTGGAGGCCCGCGAACTGGTGCGCCGGGAGCCGGACCCCGCCGACCGCCGCGTCAAGAACGTCGTGGCCACGGACGCGGGCCGCGAGATCATCCGCCGGGTCCGCGAGGAGATGCAGGACATGCACGGCGCGCTCGACACCCTCGACGAGGGCGAGAGCGCGACGCTCTACGCCCTGCTCGGCCGCCTGCGCCCCTCGGTGGAGAAGGGCGCCTGAATCGCGTCGACGCCGTTGCCGTCCCGAACTAGCCTCGACCTCCATGAGCATCCTGCAGACGATCAATGGCGTACCGGTCCTGATGTGGGCGGCCGAGGGCGAGGTCATCGCGGGCGAACGCGATGCCCTGGACTGCATCGGCGACGCCTCCTACCAGGGCGCGCAGTGGGTCGTCATCCCCGCCGAACGGTTCGACGACGGGTTCTTCCGGCTGAGCACCCGGGTCGCCGGGGAGATCATCCAGAAGTTCGCCCAGTACCGGGTCGGGATCGTCGTCCTCGGCGACATCTCCCGCCACACGGCGGCGAGCTCGGCGCTGCGCGACTTCGTCCGCGAGTGCAACCGCGGGCGCCAGGCGTGGTTCCTCACCGACACCGGCGAACTGGCCGCGCGGCTGACCGGGCCGACCGCGTGAGCGCCGGCGACGGGCTCCGCCTCCTGAGGGCCGCCGACCGCGGCGCGACCCCCTGGAAGAACGGCGGGGGAGTGACCCGCGAGATCGCCGCGCGGCCCGAGGGCGCCGGCATCGGGGACTTCGCCTGGCGGGTGAGCCTCGCGGAGGTCGCCGCGGACGGGCCGTTCTCCTCGTTCCCGGGAGTCGACCGCACCCTCACCCTGGCCGAGGGGGCGGGCATGGACCTCGTGGTGGCCGGTGTCCGCCACCTCGTGGACGAGCGGTTCGCGCCGAGGGACTTCGCCGGGGACGAGCCGACGGACTGCCGCCTCCTCGGTGGTCCGGTGGTCAACTTCAATGTGATGTACCGGCGGAGTGCGACCCGGGCGGAGACCGCCGTCGTACGGGGCGCGCTCGCGCTCGCCGTGCGGCCCGGGGAGACCCTGCTGGTCGTGGCCCTGGAGGGGCCGGCGCTGCTCCACCGGTCCGACGACCGCGGCCCGGGCTCCGGCCGGGCCGAGGAGCTGGCCCCCCACGACGCCGCCCTGCTGACGGGCGGGCCCGAGCGGATCCTGCGTACGGCCGGGCGCGCGGCGGTGGTCCGCTTCGGTCCCGCTCCGGCGGCGGACGCCGTCAGGGCGTAGTCCCCGCCCCCGTGGCCGCCGCCCGCGCCCGCTCCGGAGACCCCGGGTGCGCGCGGGCCGCCGCCGGGCGCCCCAGCAGCACCCCGGCCAGCGCCAGCGCCAGGCCGCAGAGCTGCAGAGGGCGGAGGGACTCCCCGGAAAGGGCCGTGCCCAGCAGGACGCCGGTCACGGGGTTGAGCAGGCCGAGCAGTCCGACGGTCGCGGCGGGCAGGTGCCGCAGCCCCGCGAACCAGGCGGCGAAGGCCACCGCGGTCGCCACCACGGTCACGTAGCCGAAGCCGGCCAGCGCGGGGCCGTCGAGCCGCGGCGGCGCCCCCTCCAGGGCGGCCGCGAGGGGGAGCAGGAGCAGCCCGCCGCCCAGCAGCTGCCAGGCCGTCGACGCGAGCACGTCCACCCCGGCGCCCCACCGCTTGGCCAGTACGTAGCCGAGGGAGGCCATCCCCATGGCGGCGGCCGAGGCGAGCACGCCGAGGGGGTCGAGGGGTGCGCCCGGGGTCAGCAGCATCAGGCAGACCCCGCCGACCCCGACGCCCGCACCGGCCAGGTGCCGCAGGCCCGGCCGCTCCGCCAGCAGTGCCCAGGCGAAGAGCATCATCACCAGCGGCGCCGTCGCCATGACGGTCGAGGCCACGCTGGTCGGCAGCCGCTGCGCGGCCAGGTACACCAGCGCGAAGAAGCCGCCCATGTTGAGGATGCCGAGCAGCGGCGCCCGCCACCACCAGCTGCCGCTCGGCAGCCGCCGCCCCGCCGCGAGCAGGAGCAGCAGCCCGGCCGGCAGGGCCCTGATGACGCCCCCGTACAGCGGGTGGCCGGAGGGCAGGAACTCGCGGGTGACGAAATAGGTCGTGCCCCACGCCACCGGGGCCATCGCCGTGACCAAGGACCACCGCAGAGTGTCTTCCATGGAAGATATAATATCTTCCATGGAAGGCAACGCTATGCTGGCCCCGTGAAACCCCAGTCCAAGGACCACGTGGCCCGCATCCAGGACGAGTGGGCCCGCGAACGGCCCGACGTCGACGTCAGTCCCCAGGGCGTGATCGGGCGGCTGCACCGGCTCGGCCTGCTCCTGACCGACCGCCTTGCCCTCGTCTACCGCAAGTACGGACTCGGCGAGGGGGAGTTCGACGTCCTGGCCACCCTGCGCCGGGCGGGCGAGCCCTTCGAGCGGGCGCCCGGCGA
The DNA here is from genome assembly GCF_033794505.1 of Streptomyces sp. MB09-01. Taxonomy (NCBI): domain Bacteria; kingdom Bacillati; phylum Actinomycetota; class Actinomycetes; order Kitasatosporales; family Streptomycetaceae; genus Streptomyces; species Streptomyces sp. MB09-01. Next base: position 2,826 of record NZ_JARAYQ010000255.1, read on the forward strand.
GCTCGCCGCGCACACCATGGTGACGACGGGCGCCATGACCAAGCGGATCGACCGCCTCGAACGCGACGGACTGGTCACCCGCCGCCGCTCGGCCGCCGACGGCCGGGGCCGGGTGGTAGCGCTCACGCCGGCGGGACGGGACCTGATCGACCGGGCCTTCGCCGAGCACATGAGCAACGAGCGGAGCCTGCTGGACGGCCTGACGCCGCTGGAGGCCGCGCAGCTGGAGCAGCTCCTCACCACCTGGCTGGCGAAGGTCGAACCGCCGCAGCCGGGACCCTGAACGCGCTGCCCTACCGCGGGCGGACGCCCAGCTTCACCCACTTCGCCGTGCTGGGCACGCCCTTCGCGTCGAGCAGGAAGAGCATGTAGTACCCGGGCGGGGCGTCGGCCGCGCTCGGAGGCGTCCGGAGCCCGATCGCCGAGCCGTTCACCCCGGTGATCCGGAGGTCCAGGTGGCGCTGACTGGTGTTCACCGAGTGGGTGACGGTGGTCGGTGCCAGCAGCACGGCGCGCTTGACGTCCTTCGCGGTCGAGCTCGTGACCTGGAAGGCCGTGTCGTGGCCGAGCTCTCCCGCGGGCGCCCGGTCGAGCGCCGGGCGCGCACCCCGGTGCAGGTAGGCGGGCTCGTACAGCTCGATGCTGCCGTCCATCCCGTCCTTGATGTCGGGGTCGTTGGCGATCTGCTGGAGCTCGTCGCCGGTGACCATCACCCGACCGTCCGGCAGGACCAGGGCGTTGGAGTGGTAGCCGCGGGGCAGCCGCTGGGCGGGCCCCAGCTTCCAGTGGCCGCGCGCGTCGCGCAGCTCGATCTGCCGGTACTTCAGGTCCGCCTTCGGATTGAACGGTCCGTTCCCGTAGTCGCGGGTGTCCAGGGCGCCGTTGACCGTGAGCAGCGTGCCGTCCGGCAGGATCAGGGTGCCGTCCTGGGTGCGGCCGAAGGCCCTGGGCTCCTCGATGCTCCAGCGGCCGCCGGACAGCCTGTACGTGAGCGGGTCACGCGGGTCGCCGCCGAGCACCAGGACGGAGTCCGGGCCGCGGAAGCCGGCCGGCAGCGGCACGGCCGAGCCGTAGCCCCGGAAGTCGGCGGGCCGCCGGGGCAGGTCGGTGCGCACGTCCTTGACCGGATCGAAGAGCCACTGCTGGTCGGCGTCGCGGCCGAGTCCGTAGATCTTCCCGTCCCGCAGCGAGAACAGGTGCGGATAGTCGTTGCGGAAGGGTGCCTCGGAGCGGAGCCGCTCCGCGGGGACGCCCGCCGGGATGTCGAACGGGCGCCAGGGCACCCGGCGTCCGAGCGCGGGGAAGCGCTCCACCACCGGGGTGGGTGTGCCCGTACCGCGCTCGGACTGGCCGGACATGATGATCTGCCGGCCGTCGACCCCGGTCACGACGGAGGGGTACCAGCGGCCCACGGCCATGTCCCGGTTGCGGAACCAGGTCTCGGTCCAAGGGTCGAACACGAAGGACAGCTTGGCGCCGCTGCCGCCCTTGCCGCCGACGTTGCCGCCGAAGACCCCGACCATCCCGTTGGGGAGGTAGGAGTGTCCCGCGCAGAAGAAGGGCGCCGGGCGCGGGGCGTAGGTGCCGTCGGGCATCAGCACCACCGGCGGGGGCACGTTCTTGAAGGCCCTGGCCCCGGTGCCCTTGGCGGGGTCCCAGAGGTAGGCCCGGCCCGCGTTCGTCCGCCCCACGGTGTTCGTGGGGCCGGTCTCCTTGGTGGGATCGGCCTCCACGCGCTCGAACGAGAAGAGCAGCACCTTGCCCGTGTGCAGCTGGGCCACGTGGACGCCGAAGTCGGGCGAGGGGAAGAACTGGGTGAAGCGGCCGAACCGGGCCGCGTCGAAAGCCGCGTTGGCCTTGCGCTGGGACTCCTGCAGCGAGGTCAGGCTCGCCGTGCGCTTCGACTGCGGATAGCCCTGGGTGCCCTTGGCCTCCTGGCGCAGTCGCGCGTGCGCGCGGGCGTGGTCCTCGCCGAGCACGGCCGCCTCGTCGCCGGTGTGGTGCGGTGAGGCGAAGGCGGGCGGTGACCCCGTCGCCGTGACGGTCAGGGCGGTGGCGAGGGCCAGCGCCGCCAGGGCGGCGGACCGTCGTACGCGGGACATGGGACTCCTCACCGCAGGCCTGAAAGATCTCGCCGATATTAGGACAAACGCGACTCCGAGGCGGATGCGACTCGGCGCACCGCGCCGCCTGCGGCCGTTCGTGTACCGGTATGGGCTGATTGATCGTTTCTGCGGTGAATCGTCTCGGCCATCGAGGTGAGACCGCGTGCCCGTCGGCCGGCCGGTGCCGCCGCCGACGGCTATCCATGACGGTGTGATCAAGTCGCTCCGTACCGGATTCACCGCAGCCGCCGTGACCGCAACACTCGTCACGCTCACCCCCACAGCCGGGGCCTCCCCCTCGGCGCCCACCGACGAGGTGACCGTGGACGTCGCCTCCGTCAACGGATCGGGCTGCCGGCCAGGCAGCGCCACCGTCGCGGTGGCGCCGGACAACTCGGCCTTCACCGTCACCTACAGCGAGTACCTGGCCCAGGCCGGAGGCGGCGCGCCCGCCACCGAAGGCCGCAAGAACTGTCTCCTCTCCCTCCAGGTGCACGTCCCCCAGGGCTACACCTACGCCGTGGCCCAGGTCGACTACCGGGGCTTCGGCAGCCTGCAGGAAGGCGCGATCGGCACCCAGAAGGCCAGCTACTACTTCCAGGGCATGAGCCAGACCGCCCAGCGCACCCACAAGTTCCACGGCCACTACGAGGACAACTGGCAGGCGACCGACACCACGGGCATCGAAGCCCTGGTCTTCGCACCCTGCGGCGAGCAGCGCAACTTCAACATCAACACCGAACTGCGCGCCGAGGTGGGCACCTCCGACCCGTCGCAGACCAGCTTCATGGCCCTCGACTCGACGGACGGCGGCATCAACAGCATCTACCACTTCTCGTGGAAGCAGTGCCCCGTGCGCCGCTGATCCGGGACGACGTCCCTCCCCCTCGGTCCGGCTGCCGGGACCCGCCGTCACGCGGGCCCCGGCAGCCGTTTCCGCAGGCCGTGGTTCTCCGTGGGCCGGGTCAGGCCGACACGCGCCGGACCAGGGTCGTCGCGGTGATCACCGGACCGGGCACGGTCCGCTCGTCCGGACCCCCGTTCAGCGTGCGCATCAGCAGCCCCGCCATCAGGCGCCCCATGCCCTCGACGTCCTGGCGTACGGTCGTCAGCGGAGGGTCGGCGCTCTCCGCCACCGGCTCGGCGTCGTCGAAGCCCACCAGCGCCACGTCCCCCGGAACCGTCCGGCCGCGCTCCCGCAGCACCTGCAGCGCGCCGGTCGCCATCAGGTCGTTCCCGGCGAAGACGGCATCGATCCCGGGGTCCCGGTCCAGCAGTTCGGCCATCGCCCGGGCCCCTCCCGCCACGGTGAAGTCCCCCTCGGCGAACAGCTCAGGGCCGTCGGCCGGGAGCACGTCCCGGTAGCCGCTGAGGCGGTCCGCCGCCGAGGTCTGGTCGAGCGGGCCGGCGATGTGCGCGATCCGCCGCCGGCCGAGCGCCAGCAGGTGGCGCACCGCGTCCCGGGCGCCGCCGCGGTTGTCCGCGTCGACGTACGCCACCCCGTCGTGCTCCCCGGTTCCGTCGGTCCAGCCGGGGCGGCCGCCGTAGACCGTGGGCATGCCGATGCGGCGGGTGATGGCGGGCAGCGGATCGTCGGTGTGCAGGGAGAACGCGAGCGCCCCGTCGACGTGGCCGCCGGCCAGGTAGCGCTCGATGCGGTCGTAGTCGCCCCGGTCCTCCACCAGCATCAGGACCAGTTGGGCGTCGTGCGCGGTCAACTCCTTGCTGATGCCGCGGATCTGGCGGGAGAAGAAGGGGTCCGAGAATATCCGGACCTCCGGCTCGGCGATGATCACGGCGACGGCACCGGTGCGCCGGGTGACCAGGGTGCGGGCCGCGTGGTTGGGGACGTAGCCCAGGTCCTCGATCGCCTCGCGCACCTTGTCCGCCAGGTGAGGGCGGACGCCGTCGCCACCGTTGACCACACGGGAGGCGGTGGCCCGGGACACCCCGGCGAGCGCCGCGACGGCCTCCAGGGTGGGGCGGTTCCCGGGACGCGGTTCCGACACGGGTGTTCCTCCATGCTGTAGGCGGGTCCCACGGGCGGTGGCCTCGCCGGACACAGCAGGGTAACCGGTACGGCCGGAACGCCGGGGGCGCTCACGGCCGTACCGCCCGCCACCGCGGTGCCGCTCGGTGGAGTCCGGTCGTTCACCGGCCGGTTACGAGGGCGCAGCCCGGCCGGCGCGGTGGCAGGCGACGGCCGAGGGGCGCCCAAGTGCCGGGATCCGGGCCGAGGATCGGTGCGCCGGCCCTGCTACGGCCGAACCCCCACCGCTACCGGGCCGCGATCACCCGCACTGCACGGTCGGCTCACGGGCAGCTGATGCGGGTGTCGCCCGGGTCGGTCGTGCAGGTGTCGCTGCCGAAGCCTCCGTTCGCGGTGTCGTTGCCGGCCACGGCGTCGACCGTGTTGAGCCGGTCGTTGCCGTAGTTGCCCAGCAGGGTGTCGTTCCCGGTGCCGCCGTTCAGCGTGTCGTCGCCGAAGCTGCCGTCGATGTTGTCGTTGCCCGCGCCGCCGTGGACCGTGTCGTTGCCGTAGCCCGGGCGGAGCGTGTCGTTGCCGCCGAGACCGCAGATCACGTCGGTGAAGTAGCCGCCGTTCAGGGTGTCCGCGCCGCTGGTGCCGATGATCGTGCAGCCGCGGGCGTTGTTCACGGTGGTGTTCGCCGTGGCCCTGTCGTTGCCGGGCACCGGGTCGGTCTCCGCCGCGTCCGCCGTGGCGGTGTCGGAGAGGGTGCCGGTGCTCCGGGGCTCGGTCACCACGGTCACGGTGGCGGAGGCGCCGGCCGCGAGGGTGCCCAGGGTGCAGCTCGCGCTGGTGGCGGTGTTCGTGCAACTGCCCTGGCTGGGCGCGGCCGACAGCACGGTGCCGCCGGCTCCGGTGAGGGTGTCGGCCAGGGTGACGGCCGTCGCGGGCACGGTGGCGCTGGTGTTGCGCACCGTCACCGTGTAGGTCGCCTGGTCGCCGATGCTGACCGCGGCGGGACCGGACACGGTGACGGCCAGGTCCGCACCGGGCGGAGGCGGCGGAGTGGTGCCGCCACCCTCGTACCGGGCCAGCGCGAAGTCCTCGGCCGCCCCTCCGCCGCCCGCGGCGACCAGCCTGCCGTCGGGCAGCAGCGCCACCGAGTGGGCCAGGTCGGCGCCCCCGAAGTTCGTGGCCACCGTGCCGTCGCCACCGCCGAAGCCCGTGTCCAGGCTGCCGTCGGTGAGGTAGCGGGCCAGCGCGAAGTCGCCGTTGCCGCCGCCGACGGCGACGAGCTTGCCGTCGGACTGCTGGACCACGTCGTAAGCGGAGCTGCCGCCCTGGGGGCCACCGAGGTTGGTGGTCACCCTGCCGTCGCCGTCGAACGTCGTGTCGAGCGTGCCGTCGGCGTGGTAGCGGGCCAGGGAGAACACACCGGGACTGGAGCCGCCCACGGCCACGATCCTGCCGTCGGACTGCACCATCACGTCCTGGGCGGTGTCCATGGACCCCAGGTCGGTGGTCACCCTGCCGTCGCCGCTGAAGCTCGTGTCGAGCGTGCCGTTGGCGTTGTACCGGGCCAGCGCGAAGTCCCGTACGAGGCCCTCGGTCATCTCGCCGGCGGCGATGATCCTGCCGTCGGCCTGCAGCGCCAGCCCGTACGCCGTGCCGCCCCCCTGGATGCCTGCGAAGGAGGTGAGCACCTTGCCGTCGCCGTCGAAGGTGGTGTCCAGACTGCCGTCCAGGGCGTTGTACCGGGCCAGCGCGAACAGTCCGCCGACACCGCCGGCGGCGACGATCTTGCCGTCGGCCTGCACTGCCACGTCGGAGCCCTGGTCGGCGCCACCGCCCCCGAAGTCGGTGACCGCCTTGCCGTCGCCGTCGAAGGTCGTGTCCAGGGTGCCGTCCGGGTTGTAGCGGACCACCGTGAACCAGGCGACGCCGCCCTCGAGGTTCTCGCTGGTGCCGACGACGACGATCTTGCCGTCGGCCTGCAGGGCCACGCCGTTGGCCGTGTCGGAGCCGCCGGCGATGTCGGTGGACACCTTTCCGCCGTCGCCGAACGTGGTGTCGAGGCTGCCGTCGGCGTTGTAGCGGACCGCCGCGAAATTGCCGAAGAAGTCCGTCGTGTCACCGCCGACGGCGACGATCTTTCCGTCGGGCTGCACCGCCACGTCGGCGGCGGCTTCGGAGGCGCCGAGGTCGGTGGTCACCATTCCGTCGCCGCCGCCGAAGGTGGGATCCAGATCGCCCGGGGCGGCCAGTGCCGCTCCGGGCAGGGCCACGGCGAGCGCCAGACCCAGGACGACCGCCGCGGCGATCCTGTCGGCGCGGCGCCCGCGGCCACCTCGCGTGACCCGTCCCCGAGCCCTTCGAGCGCCCCACGTGAATGTCGACATGCAAACCCCTCTGCCGCTGCTCGCCCTGCCTTCGGTCACCCCTCGTGACGGGCCACAGCTTCCGGCCACCGCCGCGGCGGGACCTCGGCGGCTCGCCGCACCCGGTCCGCCGGAGGCGGCGGTTCCACCCGACCGCCGTACAGGACGCCGCCGAGGGGGCGGGAGGGGGGCGGACCGGCGCCAGGGCACAGGGGTCAGAGGGGCTGGCGACGGGTGTGCAGGAGGGCGGGCGTCCCGCCGTAGCCGTTGCGGCGGAGCCGTGGCTGCGGCCTGCGGATATCCAGTTGGGCGCGCGGCCGCTGGGTGACAGGGTGAGGCCCATGCCGTCGCCCACCGTCGAAGAACTCCTCCGTGAACTGCACGCCTCGCTCACCCTGCGCAAGCGGCCGGAGGATGTGGCCCGGCTCATCCAGGATCTGTACGCGGCCCAGGGCACCGAACTCGACACGGCCACCGAAGAGGCACTGGCCAAGGCCGCCGAGCACTCGCTGCGCACCCTTTGGCACGGATACACCTCCATGCGGGAGGAGTTCGCCCGCCCGGTCGGCGCACAGCGCCAGCTCGCCCGTGTGGCGAGCCTGTTCACGGATGTGCCGGAGCTCCCGGACGGCGCGGGAGACGATCCGGACCGGATCGAGGCCGTGATCCGGCGCGCGGGCGAGTCCATAGGCCGCGCGTACGGCCAGAACGACTTCGGCCGGGACCGTCTCGACCGGGCCGGGCGCACTGCTGCCGGTCTCGGCGAGGTCTCCAAGCGGCAGTACAACAAGCGCTTCCGGCTCCTGCGCCGCATGGAGGCCAAACTGGCGCGGCTGATACACGAGCAGCGCCGGCGCGAGGTGACCATGACGGGCAAGGGAGCCCTCGCCCACGTACTGCCGTACGGTCTCTTCGCCACGGACCCGGACACGGCGGCCTTCGTCGCGTACATCACCGCGCGCGGCTACATGCGCAGCGTCTTCACCAACGGCCGGCAGCGCCAGGTCTACGACGAGGTCGCCGAGGCGCTGTTCCAGCGCTTGCGTGCGCAGCCCGAGCGGACCTGCTGGTCCGCGGTCGCGCACGTGCATCCCACGTCGGAAGTGCTGGCCGCGGTGTCCGACGAGGACCTCACCCGCCTGCTGGTGCGGTGGAACGGCTTCCTGCGCCAGGTGGCGGACCTGCTGGAAGACGCCTGGAACCGGCACCCGCTGGAGCGCGAAACGATGATCGTGCGCCGCGGCGACGACTCGTCGACGTGGAACCAGGCCGCACAGGCGTGGAACACGGCCCGGGCCCACTGGTTCGCGATCCTGTCCGAACTGGGCCGGGAGGAGATCCTGGACCGGTTCTGCCCGGGCAAGGTGCCCCGGCTGATGGCCGCCGACGTGGCGTACTGGCACCGCATGAGCGGCGGCGGGCTGCACCCTGACACCTACGTCAGCGCGGAGCTGCCCCTGCCCTGGGAAGTGCTCCGGGGAGAGAAGGAATGCCCGCGTTCGCTGGTCGAGGCGGTCTGCGCCCGGCACCGGGTGGACCCCGTCGCGGGCGGCTGGACCGCCCCCAGGCCGACGACCGAGGCCGTCGCCTTCCGCCGGACGCCCGAACTCGTGCACGGTGTCGTTGTTGCGGACCCCCTCATGGCCGGCGCCCTGCGGTCGGCCGGAGTCTTCTCCGGCAAGGGCAAGCGCGCAGCGGCGAGAGAGTGGCTGTGACCGGCCGCCCCGGGGCCGGGGAAACCGGTTGCCCGGGACGGCGGACCCAGCCATGATCGACGTGGCGACGAGGAAGCTCTGCGGAGGAGCGCCCGGCTCTGATCCCGGGTGGACGTAGGTTCGAATCCTGCCCTCGTCGCCACTTCACCTGTCCGGCCCGCTCAGTGGCCGAAGTCGAACCAGTTGACGTTCACGAAGTCGGCCGGCTGGCCGCTCGTGAAGGTCAGGTAGACGTCATGGGTGCCCGTGACCGCGGTGATGTTGGCCGGGACCGTCCGCCAGCTCTGCCACCCGCCGGTGCCCGCGATCGAGAAGCTGCCGACGGGCGCCGAGTCCCGGTTGTCGAGGCGCACCTCGACCAGCCCGCTGACCCCGCCGGCCGCACCGCTCGCCACGCGTCCGTAGAACTGCTTCGCCGGTGTGGAACCGAAGTCGACGCCCCTGAACAGGGCCCAGTCGCCGTTGCCGATCGCCGCCAGGTCCTGGCCTCCGCCGGAGTCCGTGGTGGTCTCCTTGACCGTGCCCGCCTGGCCGTCGTACGACTCCGCCTGGATCGCGGAGTACGCGTCCCGGTTGCCCGGCGGCGGGGTGGTCGGG
>NZ_JARAYQ010000256.1:0-2400 GCF_033794505.1 Streptomyces sp. MB09-01
GCTCTGGTGGGGGCGCAGCGGGGGAGGGGTGCGGGTGTCCGGCATGTGTTCGCCTTCCTCTCGGGTGCCCGGCCTTCGAGCCGGGTGATGGTCGGGTAGAGGAGCGGTGGGCTTAGTCGGGGCAGAGGTCGCGCAGCCTGCGCAATCCGCGCGTGCGCAGCCGGGCGCGGAACGCCCGGTGGTGGTGACGTACCAGGCGAACACCAAGGTCTTCTTGGTAGCAGGGTGGCGCGATTGCCCTCCCGGATCTCTCAGCCCTCGTTGTTGGGTGGCGGCTAGGGGATCCGAAGGATGCCGCGTCGCGACCTCCGTGGTCTGCGCGATGCGGATGCTCCGCCATTACGAGTATGCAGCCTCCTTAGATGCATTTCAAGAGAATGCATTTTGGTGGGCCTCTCGTGGTTGGCGCGGCTGACCGTATGCCCCCTCTGGAGCGGGCGTTCCCGGAGGGGCAGACGCCCTTCTAGACCTGGGCTTCCAGGCGCGGATCTCCGGTCAGACGATCGGTGTGCCGGGCTCGATCTGTCGGTTTCGACGAGCCACTTCTGCATGGCGGCCCCGACGTCGCGGCCAGGGTCCATCAACCAGGCCCTGAACTCGCTGCCGTCGAACTCCTCCTGTCCCGAACCCGGGCCGCCGCGGTCGTCTGCATGGCAACGCTCACCCCGTGTCCGGTCGCGGTGCTGCACCACGCCAAGAGGGAGACCGGGGAGCCGACCCGGTGGCGGGGCTCGAGCCGATAGCTGCAGCCTGCTGGCACAAGTTTGTTGTGTCAGTCAGGTGAGTGCGGTGTGACCGAAAGGTCGGCGACGGTAGAGAGCGACGTCGTTGTGAAAGCCAATGACGAGGTCGCCAGCATCGGTGATTGAGACGCTGGACGGAGAATCGATCAGGATGGCTGCGATGGCCTTCTGCGCCTTCAGGTCCCACACGCGCACTGTGTTGTCCCGGCTTCCGGTGACGGCTACCGCTCGGCCGTCAAGGACCGCGCCCACCACCGTGGTCACGACACCGGCATGGCCGGTGAGGGGTTTCCCAATGGGCCGGCTGGTGGCCAGGTCCCACACCCGCAGGGTCCCGTTCCTGCCGGCGCTGATGGCAACGGCCTGTCCGTCGAGGACCATGCACGCCACAGCAGACACGAGGTCGTGTTTTCCAGTGAGGCGAGCCCCCATGGGCCGACCGCTGTGCAGGTCCCACACCTGAATCATGTGGGTGTCTGCGATAAAGGCGACCGGTCGGCCGTCAAGGAACGAGCATGCCACCTTGGAGACGGTGTCGTAGCTGTCGGCGAGGATTTTCCCTACGAGCCGACTGGTGGCCAGGTCCCACACCCGTGCCATCCCGTCTCGACTCGCGCTGATGGCGACGGCCCGGCCGTCGAGGACCGTGCACGCCACCGCCTCCACAGCACTGGTGTGGCCGGTGAGGGGTTTACCGATAGGCCAGCCGGTGGCCAAGTCCCACACCCGCACCGTGAAGTCCCGGCTTCCGGTAACGGCTATCGGTCGGCCGCCGAGGACCGTACACGCCACCGCCACCATGGCGCCGCTATCTGCGGTGAGCTTCCCAACCTGTCGGCCGTTGCGCAGGTCCCATACCCGCGCCGTCCGGTCAGCGCCTGCGCTGATGGCGACGGTCCGACCATCGAGCTCCGTGCACGTCACCGCCTCCACAGCACTGGTGTGGCCGGCGAGGGGCTCGCCGACCTGCCGGCTGCTGTTCAGGTCCCACAGCCGCACGGTCCCGTCCCGACCCGCGCTGACGGCGACGGTCCGGCCGTCAAGGACCGTGCACGCCACCGCCTCCACAGCACCGGTGTGGCCGGCGAGGGGCTCGCCGACCTGCCGGCTGCTGCTCAGGTCCCACAGCCGCACGGTCCCGTCCCATCCCGCGCTGACGGCGACGGTCCGGCCATCCATAACTGTGCACGCCACTGCAGTCGCTGCGTCGTTGTGTCCGGCAAGGCTACCGGCGGGGCGGCTGGTGGCCAGGTCCCAGACCCGACCTGTCGGGCCTACACCTGCGGTGACTGCGATGGTCCGACCGTTGAGCACCGCGCACGCCACCGCTTCCACGGTGCCGCTGTGGCTAGGAAGGGGCGCCCCGACCAGCTTGCCGCTGCTCAGGTCCCACACCCGCGCCGTCCGGTCGGTGCCTGCGCTGATGACGACGGTCTGTCCGTCGAGAACTGTGCACGCCACGGAGGTCAACGGGCCCTGGTGCTTGATTGGATCCCCGACCTGTCGGCTGCTGCTCAAGTCCCACACCCGCACGGTCCCGTCCCACCCTGCGCTGATGGCGACGGTCTGTCCGTCGAGAACCGTGCACGCCACGGAGGTCACAGGGCCGGTGTGGCCGGTGAGTGGTTGTCCGACCTGCTGGCCGCTGCGCAGGTCT
>NZ_JARAYQ010000256.1:2495-11558 GCF_033794505.1 Streptomyces sp. MB09-01
GTCCCACACCCGCACCGTCTCCTGGTCTGCGGCCACGCACACGGTCTGTCCGTCGAGAACCGTGCACGCCACGGAGGACACAGCGCCGGTGTGGCCGGTGAGTGGTTGTCCGACCTGCTGGCCGCTGCGCAGGTCCCACACCCGCACCGTCTCCTGGTCTGCGGCCACGCACACGGTCTGTCCGTCGAGAACCGTGCACGCCACGGAGGACACAGCGCCGGTGTGGCCGGTGAGGGTGTCGCAAAGGGAGGCAGTAAAGGTGCTGCCGGTGGCCCAATCAGGAGACCAGTCGCCCGGCGGGATATGCCGGGTGAGCTCGCGGTGGAGAGCCTGGGCACCGGCGCGGGCAGCCTCGAGGGCCAGAGACTGTTGCCTCGCGGGCGGTTCGGCGTCGCGGTGGAGGTGGAGGCTGGTCCGGTAGACAGCCGCACGCAACCGTGCCGCGTTTGAACGGGCTCGATGGAGATGGGGAGTAAGGCTGCGGGGCGCGGCATGGACGAGGTAGCCGCTGTTGGTGAGGACTTGGTCGAGGAGGCCAGCCAGATGCGCATGCTCGGCCAGGTGATTGAGTGCATAGGGGTGGGCACGGGACCAGTCGCGGGTGCCGTCGCCAAGGTGGGGGACGTTCTCGGTGAGGATGCGGGCGAAGGCGGTATGCGCGGATTGGTCGTCGGTGCCCTCGCGTAGGTACTCAGCCATCGCCTCGTGGTAGAGCCGGTAGGCGGAACGGCCATTTTCCGTCGCCTCTACAACGTATGAGCCGGCCGAGCTGCGCAGCCACAACAGATCGTCGTCACTGTAGGGACAGCCGGACATCTCGGTGGCAAGACGAGCCCAGACGTCTTCCCAGGGCAGGCCTTGGCCCTGGGCATAGGCGAGAGGACGCAGGAGGTCGGTAGCGCGCTTGGCATGGTGGCCGAGACGTTGGCGAAGGTCGCGACGCATAGCGTCGCCTGCATGGCGCGGCAGATCGGCTTGCCAAGCAGGGTCGGCCGGGTCGGGGATGGTGGGAGTGGCGGCGAGCATACCCGCGGTGATGCGGGCGATGAGGAAGGACCGGTCAGCAGCGCGGGCGACCGCCGCAGAGATCGGTTCAACAGCGTGAACGTGCTCGCGGTACGGCGAAGTGCGGTGTGCTTGGAGGAGGGTGCGGGCGGCGTAGACGGTGAGGGCTTCCGGGTCGGCGTAGCCGGCGCTGTCAAGGTCGATCACCGTAGCTGGATCGGTGCCGAGGCGGGGCAGGAGGTATGGGCGGGTGCCCAGAAGCAGGCGGATTCGGCCGCGGGAGTGCTCGATCAGCGGGCGCAGGATGGTGCTGCACAGACTGTCGGGGGTGGCGGCCTCGTCGAGCGCGTCGATAAGGACGGTGAGCGCGGCGGAGCGGTTGTCGAGGGCGTCGAGGAGTTTGCCGACGGTGTTGACACGAACGCGGGCGGCTGCGCATAGGGCTTCCAGGACGTCGGTGTCGGTCAGGTGCTGGGCGTATACAGCAGCATCGACAAGGCCGGGCGTGAGGAGATCCGGTGGCAGGCCAAGAGCGGTTTCGGGGACGGTACGATGCCGTTCGGGGTGTGTGAGAGCAGCAACGAGGCCGAGTACGGCAGTTTTCCCTGAACCCGGCCCAGCGGTAACCACCCGGCACGCAGATTCCTGTGCAGGGGACTTGAGCCAGGCAGCCAGGTCCTGGAGCGCGGCGTGACGACCCGTGAACCACCATCCGTGGCCGGCAGCCCCGGAATCCTGTCCGTCGGGATTGTGGGAACCCATGGCGCGTACCAGCAGCCTGTTGGTGAACTCGGTCTCGCGCCGCCGGTCTTGCTCGTCGAATGCGGCAGCCTGCTGGAGGGCGAGATCGACGTCGTTGAGTTCGGCGTCGTGGCGCGGGTTCGGTATGAACGGAGGCGCCTCGCCATCGAGGCCCACCATCGCCAGGCCGATCCGCTGATACTCGGGCAGGTCTGGCGAGTTGTTCATGTGCTGGACCAGCGCGTTGACCGGCAGGATGTCCGGGCCGTGTCCTGCGACAGGCAAGCCGCTGATCGCGGCCTCCAGCAGCTTCGGGAACAGTCCGGCGATCGCCTGCTGATGGGGCTGGGCGGAGGAGACGACCACCAGGCCTGACCCGGAGCCTCTTCCCCAGCTTTCCCCAAGGCGCTCCAGGGCCGCGGAGGCCACCTGATTGCCGCCTTGGCCCACGTAGCAGGCGTCCAGCAGCAGCAGGACGCGGCGGATGCGCGTGTCGCGCAGCAGGGTGCGGGTCAGTTCCGCGGTCGGCAGTGCTGTGTCGACAAGGTCCTCGGGGTCGGTGTCAGAGGCGAGCAGGACGTGCTCGCCTCCGTCGTCAAGGACTTCTCCGTGGCAGGACAGGTACACCGTCAACAAGTCGTCCTCGCGGCGCTCCGGCGAGCGGCAGAATCCGCGCAGGGCTTCCTTCAGCTGCTGCCTGGTAGGGCTGAGGGGCAGGCAGTCGTATAGGCGGTAGCCGAGCTGGTCGGTGAACACCCGGACGACCTGTTCTCGGGCCGTCACCAACTCGGGCCGGTCCCAGTCCCGATTCTTCGGGTAGTGCGCCACCGCGGCCGCGATCAGGTACCGCCTGGGTTCGTCTCTGCCGTCGTCCTCCTGCGTCACGCCAGGCCGTCCGCGATGGCTTGCCCGCACAACGCGTCGGTCAAGTAGGAGGTGGCGTCATGTGCGTGAGTGCTGTTGTTCAGCACTCCCGAGCGCAGCTGCTCACCGAACAGCGGCCGCAGGTCCTTCACCAAGGCCACCACATCCCCCGCGGCCGCCAGGTTCGTCCACACCAGGTCGCGACCACCCGGCCACGAGCCCAGCTTTTGCCTTCCCGCCGCGGCGGGCGCGGGCTGGAGCCGGTCGAACACCAGATGGCGGATCCCCAATGGGGAACCGACCGTCACCAGCGCCCGCACCCCGTGGTCCCGCAGCGCACACAACGCCTCATATGCCACCACCGACCCCAACGAGTGCGCAACCACCACCCGCGTATCCGCCCCGATCGTCTCGGCTACTCGGCTCCGAACCTGCTCCCGCACCTTGTCATCCGTCAGGTACGCGCGTACTTGCTTCAGGTCAGCGACCATCGACCGCAGAGCCACGTTCGCGAAGAACCGCGAGCCCGAAAGCGCCCGCAGCGCGGCCTGAACCGAGCGCGGTGTCGACACCAGGGTGTCCGCGGCATCCGGTGGAACCACCCCCGGATCTGCATCCGCAGCCGCTCGCCACCATGCCGCCAGCAGCGCCCGCTCGAGGGCGTCTTCGACGTCACGGGTTGTGTAGGGCAGGTCCGCTGCGGACAGCATCTGCCCTGCCGGACGGAATAGGTCCCCGAAGAAGCCCATCGAGACGTCCGACTCCGATATCAGGCCCCAAGCCCCGGCCCGGCGTAGCCCGTCACTCAAGGCCGGCCACCACGCTGCCTTTAGCCGGTCCTCCCCCTGCACCTGCTGTCCTATTCCGTGCACACAAACCACTCGGGCCACTACACCCACCCCCATGCCCGTCTAAGGAAGCGCCCCCGCGATCAATGATCGCTCACATCTATCACCCGCTGTTGGCCTCGGTCAGCCGAAGCAGGGGATACGGCCCCTCAGTCCGTCCGTTACTCGGGCACAGGCTGCTGGGTTCATCACCCTCCTGGCATGACGGATCCTTGTGTGATCTGGGGGAGATGGCCTGTGCCAGGCTGCTCGTGCGGGTGCTGAGCCCGTCTGGGCGGCGGCCGCGAGGTCGCCGCCAGCTGCGTGGTAGAGGGCGTCGAGCTGGATCCCGCGCAAGCGCTCCTCAAACAGAGCCCATGCCGTTGCGATGTTGGACGTGCGCCGCATCCCGGCCGGCGGTCAGCCTTGGGGTTTCCAGGCGCGGATCTCCAGTCCGACGATCGGTGTGCCGGGCTCGATCTTGTCGGTGGCGACGAGCCACTTCTGGACGGCGGCTGCGACGTCGCCGCCGGCCGCGTCGACCAGGGCCTTGAACTCGGCGCCGTCGAATCCTTCCTCGCCGGATCCCGGGCCGCCGCGGTTGTCAGCGTAGGCCCGCTCCTCCGTGCCGTCGCGGCGCTGGACGACGTTGCGCCGGACACCGGGGGAGTCAGCCCGGCGGCCGGCGTCGTGTTTGAAGGAGCCCTTGCGGGCCCGGACGGTGAAGGCGATCTTCCCACCGTTGGCGGCCGCGTCGTCGACCACGGGCCGCAGCCTGCCGGCGCCGGAGGCAATGTGCTGCTTGCCAGCCTTGGCCAGGGACGAGGACCAGGTCTTGACCGGCTTCCCGTCGGCGCCGATGACCACCTTGCCCTTCGCGTCCTTGACCGTCCGCTCCGCCCGCACCCGCGACTTCCCGCGTACGCGGGCCTTGTAGCCCTCGCGGTTCAGCCGCGGCTGAACGTGCCCGGCGGCCAGGGCCTTCAGGCTCGCGAGGTCCCGGGGGCCGCCGGCCTGCACCTCCTGGACCACGGCCCGCAGCGCCTCCACCATCGACGCGCCCTTGTTCTTCGTGAAGAACTGCGAGACGAGCGACGGGTTGCGGCCGAGGATCTCGCCGACCTGCTTCCGGCTGAACCCGGCCCGCGCCAACTCGTCGGTGAGCCGGGCGGCCTCGTTGCGCTGTGCGCCCCGGCCGCCCGCCAGCTTCCTCCTGCGCGGCGTCACGCGGCCGACTCCTCGTCCTCGTCGTCACACTCGTGATCGGCGTACACCGGGTTGTCGTCCTCGAACTGGCCGTCGCCCTCATCGCCGCAGCCGTGGCAGTGCCACTCCGCGCTCCACACGATCGCGCCCTCGCGGCCGCAGTCGTGCTCGGAGCGGACGGTGCCCTCGTCCTCCCACGTCGCCTCGCCCGAGGCGCCGCAGGCCGGGTGCTCCCACTGGCCGCCCCAGCCCACATCGGTGCTGCTCACATGCCCTCCGATTCGTAGGCCTGGCGGCCGAGACCTTGCAGGTAATAGAACTCCTCGTCGGTGCGCGGGGTGGTCTGCTCCCAGGGCATGCGGCCCTTGAGCAGGTAGTCGCCCGGCTCGCCGCCGTACTCCCAGTCGACCGGCGCCGAGGTGTAGATGGCGTCGGTACGGAAGGCCAGGATGCTCCCCGGCGGGAGATGCAGTGCGCCGGCCTTCAGCGGCTTCCCGGTCTGCGGGTCCTTCGAACTGGTGCTCACCGACAGCAGGGCCGCCCGGGCCGCCGACCACACCCCGGCCGCCCACTCCGGGTGGGCGTACTGGTCCCGCGCGAACCCCTGGTTGCGCTCCCACGTGACGTGGGTGTCCGTGATGCCCGTCAGTCGAGCACCGTCCGGCAGGTCGGGCACCTCGCCACTGGCGCCCAGCTCCAGCGAGCCGGTCGTGATCCGCGGCCGCTGCGCGAACGTTCCGATGCCGTACAACAGGATGCTGCGCACCGCGCGGGAGGCCAGGCGGCAAGCGGCCCGCTGCTGCTCGTCCCCGTGGACCTCGGCGGTGGCCCGCAGAGACTGCCAGGCGTCGCGCAGCTTGGTGCTCCAGCTCTTGAGCGGGTCGCCGGACTCCCACAGCAGGCCGTCGAGGATCTCGATCCGCCACGGCGCGATCGGGTTGCGGAGCGCGAGGTTGACCTCGGCACCGCCCGCCCAGGTAGTGAAGGTCCGGCCGCCTTCGTACGGGTAGTGCCAGGCCCGCTCCCCGGGCGCCGGGGCAGGCAGGAGCCCGACGTGATTCCAGTCCTTGGGGATCGTCACCCGCACCTGCCAGTGCGACGGCGCGAACAGCGCGTTCGTCTGCTCCTTCTCGGTCATGGCCGCGAAGGTGGCAGCAGTGATCCGACGCGGCACGCCGACACCGGACGCCCAGGTGTGCTTGGCATACGCGAAAGTCCGGTCGACCTCGTACCAGCCGGGCACCCGCTCCGGAACGCGCGGCGGCACAATCAGCTCGGTGCGGCCCTGACCGGCGGTGGCGTGGAGCAGACCGCGGATCTCCTGCGACATGACGGGGAAGCCGTCCGCCCACTTCGCGCCGGCCTTGGTCGGGATCGTCCGCGACCACAGGTCCCGTCCGGTCTGCGACGGCGAGCCCATGAGGACGACGTCCTCGAAGTGCGGACGCAGCGCCTTCCACAGCTCGACGAACGCAGCGCGCACCGTCGCCGGGTCTGCGCCCGCGGGGTCGAACCACTCGCCCACGCTACGGATTTCGGTGTGCTGGTCTCCGCGCTGCCAGCGGCCGACCGGGTTGCGGGGATGGACCAGGTGGCCGGCCTGCCGGTCCCGGCCGCGCGAAGCCTCCACCGTCCAGCCCTCCGGCAGCGGACCGTTCAGCCAGGCCGCGACGGCGTCCTTCAGGAACTCGTGCCGCTCCGCGCCCTGGTGCCACGGGTCGCCCGCAGTCACGTAGATCCGTTCCACCGACGCCGGAGCCACCGCGTAGACGGCGGTGAGGATCTCCGCCACCGAGGCTCGGCCGAGGTCCAGGCGGACGGTCCCGCCCTGCCACACCAGGACGCCGGTCGAGGTGTCCAGGAACGCCATCCCCCTCGCCGCCTGCTTGAAATTCGGACGCTTCGACGCCAGGTCACGCTCGGCGTGGAACCACCGGTCGCCCTCGGCGCCCGCGGGAATCGAGGGCAGAACGCGCTCAGCCTCCCCAACCCGGGCGGCAGCGGGCGCCGGAGCGGCTGCGGCCTGCTCGGGTTCGGCGAGCACCTCCGGGTCGGAGGCGCCATCGGCGGGCGCCGCGCCGATACGAGCGACGGTGCCGGACAGCTCGACTGTCTGCGGCTCATCCGGCTTCGGCGACGCGGTCATTTCCTTGATCGGCTCTGCGGGCGCCTGAGTGGCCAGCTGATCACCGGTGACGGTTTCGGTCGCAGGAGCCTCTACGGACCCCTCAGGGGCGCCCTGAGGGGCCAGAGAGGGCACCAGGGCCACGATGTCGATCACACCGAGGCCGGCGGCCGTCGCGATCCGGTCCGAAGTGGCCTTCGCGAAACCGCCGAGCTCGCGGATTTTCTCGGCCCGGCGGTCGCGCAGCTTGCCGACCTTGGCCTGGAGCTGGGACAGCTCGCGCTCCAGGGGCTTGAGTTCGTCGCGTACGGCCCGCAGCTCGGCGAGGCCGGTGGAGAATTCCTTGCTGTTCATGTGGTGGTCCCCCTCAGGTGCTGGCCATGTCGACGAAGCGCGAATAGTGGCCTTGGAACGCGGTCGTGATCGTGGCGGTCGGGCCGTTGCGGTGTTTGGCAACGATGAGGTCGGCTTCGCCCGCGCGCGGCGATTCCTTCTCGTAGGCGTCCTCGCGGTGCAGGAGGATCACCATGTCCGCATCCTGCTCAATCGCACCGGACTCCCGCAGGTCGGAGACAACCGGCTTCTTATCCGTCCGGTGCTCGGATCCGCGGTTGAGCTGGGACAGGGCGACCACGGGGATCTGCAGCTCCTTGGCGAGCATCTTCAGTGCCCTGGAGATGTCGGAGACCTCTTGCTGCCGGCTTTCCGGACGCCGCCCGGCGCCGGACTGCATCAGCTGCAGGTAGTCGATGACCATGAGCTTGAGCCCCTGGCGCTCGCGGAGCTTTCGGGCCTTGGCCGTGATGGTGACCAGGTTCAAGTTGGCGGAGTCGTCGATCCACATAGGAGCGTCCATCAGCTCCAACGTGATGCGGTCGACCTTGGCACGCAGCTCGTCCGGCAGGATTGCGTGCGTGATGTGGTGCAGCGGCACCCTGGCCTGGGCCGAGATCACTCGGCGGGTGATCTCGCGGCGGCCCATCTCCAGGGAGAAGAACACCGAGGGCTGCCTGTCCCTCAGAGAGCAGGCCCGCACGAAGTCCTGAGCGAGGGTCGACTTGCCCATCGCCGGGCGGCCGGCAACGACGATGAGCTGTCCGGGCTGAAGACCACCGGTGAGCGAGTCGAGGTCGGTGAAGCCGGTGCTGATCCCGCTGAGCTTGCCGGCGTTGGCGGCCCGCTCCTCGTAGTCGTCGTGGAAGTCCTCCAGCGCCGGCCCGAGCAGGCCCAGGCCGTCGTCCTCGTCCTCGTCGACTGCCGAGAGCAGGGCCCGCTGCTGCGCGGCGACGAGTTCGCTGGCCGTGCCTTCGCCGCGCAGTGCGGTGTTCAGGGTGGTGCGGGTGGCGATGATGACCTGCCGCACCGACCACGTCTCGCGGACGATCTCCGCGTAGAACCTGACGGATCCGACTCCGAACATGAAGCCGGTCAGGGTGAAGAGGTAGGCGCTGCCACCGACCCGGGCGCTCTCGCCCCGCTGCGTAAGCAGGGCAGAGAGGGTGATGGGGTCGGCGGCCTCTCCGCGCAGGTACATCCCGACCGTGGCCTCGAAAATCGTCGCGTGGGCCGGCTTGTAGAAGTGCTCCGGCTTCAGGACTTCGACGGCCTCGGCAATGGCTTCCTTGGACATCAGCATCGCGCCGAGGACCGCCATCTCGGCGTTGAGGTCGTGCGGCGGGGCGGCACCATCGAGGCCGCCCCGTTGCTCGGGGAGTTCGAGTTCCTTCACTGGGCTACTCCGGCAAGGGCCATCGGGCTGCACGTCCAGCAGTCCACGTATTCGTACAGGTCGTTGAAGCGCTTGCGGTCGTGCTGCCCGCAGTCACCGCACCACTCGACGGCGGCGGCCCTCAGGTCGGTCGGTGCCGTGGAGCGGTCCGCGTGCTTGTGTAGGTCGGTCCATCCTCGCGGGGCCATCTCCCGGACTCGGTCACACAGCCACCAGGCGGGGAAGCCGTCGGCCAGCAGCTCCCCGGCCGCCGAGCGGATCGTGCTGAGGGCCTTGCTGGTGATCGGCCTGCGAAGCACCTCACGGTAGGCGGCAACAACCTGGTCTGCCTCGTCGTCTGCGGTCCGCTGGGCGGGCACCACCCCGGTGTTTTCCGGCGCAGCCGAAGTCTCTCTCTCCGTCACGGCAGCATCACCCTCACCGGGTACCGCTTCAAGCGCACCCCCCTCTTGAGAGAGAGATTCTTTAAGAGAAGAAGGAACCGCCGCACTGGTGCGGCCACCCTGGCCGCATCCATGCGGCCCCCCTGGCCGCACTGGTGCGGCCACCCCCTCCCCAGGGGTAGC
>NZ_JARAYQ010000257.1:0-11535 GCF_033794505.1 Streptomyces sp. MB09-01
GTGGCGGAGGAGGGCGCTTTCGATGCCTGTATGGCCGCCGCGGGGGAGCACATCTCGGCCGCCTGGGGCATGGACGCGGACTGCGGCCCTTCGGGCGACATCTACAAGGCGACCGTGACGCTCCAGATACCCGTCCTCTACCCCGGGCTCAACTTCGGTCGGATCACGGGCACGGGCGGCGCGGCGATGGAGAAGGAGTGACATGAACCGGAACCGGAAGTGGCGCTCCGACCGGGGCCAAGTGGCCCTGGAGTACATCGGCTTCGTGCCCATCCTGTTGTTCGTCGCGCTGGGCGGGATCCAGCTGGGCTGGGTTGCGTACGCCGAGGAGCAGGCGGACACGGCCGCGCGTACCGCCGCGCGCGTGGAAGCCCGTAACGGCAAGGGCGGCGAGGCGGCTGGACGGGCCGCGATCAGCGGGGGGCTCGGGGGGAGCGCCACCTTCTCCTGGGCCAAGTCGGCCGATGCGGTCAGTGTCACCGTCACCCTCACCGCCAACTCCATCGTGCCAGGACTCGACGCGCACAAGGCGTCGGCCACGGCAGTCATGCCCAACGACGACCCGAAGGTGACCGGACCATGAGCCTGCGTTCCCGGGTCAACACCCCCGACGACCGCCACAGCCCCCGCGAGGACGGTCGGCTGGTCTCCTCCTACCGCGCCAAGCTGCTGGAGGAGATCGACCTCGCCGAGATGTCCGCGCTCGCGCCCGCCGAGCGCCGGACGCGCCTGGAGCGCGTACTCGGCCACATCATCAGCCGCGAAGGCCCCGTACTCTCCACCGTCGAGCGCGCGCAGCTGATCCGGCGGGTCGTCGACGAGGCCCTCGGGCTCGGCGTGCTCGAACCGCTCCTCGAAGACGCCTCGATCTCCGAGATCATGGTCAACGGCCCCGACCAGATCTTCGTCGAGCGCGCCGGCCGCGTCGAGCAGCTCCCCCTCCGCTTCGCCTCGCACGAGCAGCTGATGCAGACCATCGAGCGCATCGTCTCCACCGTCAACCGCCGCGTGGACGAGGCCAATCCGATGGTCGACGCCCGGCTGCCCAGCGGTGAGCGCGTCAACGTCATCATTCCGCCGCTCTCCCTGACCGGCGCGACCCTCACGATCCGGCGGTTCCCGCGGGCCTTCACCCTGCACGAGATGATCGCGCTCGGGTCGCTCGACGAGCAGATGCTGCTCCTGCTGTCCGGCCTCGTCGCGGCGAAGATGAACGTGATCGTCTCCGGCGCCACCGGCACCGGCAAGACCACCCTCCTCAACGCGCTCTCCGGCCTGATCCCGGAGGGCGAGCGCATCATCACCATTGAGGACTCGGCGGAACTACAGCTCCAGCAGGCACACGTGATCCGCCTCGAATCCCGCCCGGCGAACGTGGAGGGCAAGGGCCAGATCACCATCCGCGACCTCGTACGCAACTCCCTGCGCATGCGCCCCGACCGCATCATCGTCGGCGAGGTCCGCGGCGGCGAGACCCTCGACATGCTCCAGGCGATGTCCACGGGCCACGACGGATCCCTCGCCACCGTGCACGCCAACAGTTCCTCGGACGCGCTCATGCGCCTGCAGACCCTCGCCTCCATGTCGGAGGTGGAGATCCCCTTCGAGGCCCTTCAGGACCAGATCAACAGCGCCGTCAACGTCATCGTCCAGCTGACCCGCTTCGGCGACGGCTCACGCCGCATCACGGAGATCTCCATCCTGGAGTCCCACGGCCGCGAACCCTTCCGGATCACGACGGTCTGCCGCTTCGCCGCGCAGCCGATAGGGGCGGACGGACGCGTGCACGGCTACTTCGAGTACTACCCGCTGCCGCGCCGGATCGCCGAGCGCCTCTACATGAACAACCAGCCCATCCCGCAGGCCTTCGGGGTCGCCCTGCCGGACGACCCCCTCACCACCCCGCACATCACCCGGACCGCCCTGTGAACCCACTGATCCTCCTCACCCTCGGCGCCACGCTGCTCGCGTGCGTGCTCGTCGTCGCCGGCCTGCAGGCGTACGTCGCCGGGCGCGCCCAGCGCGCCGCACTGATCGAGCGCCTCTCGTCGAGCGGAATGCCGGAGCCCCTCGGGCGTCGGCGCCGCTTCCGGGGCGTCGACCGACGGCTGCGCAAGACCAAGCTGGGCCGGCGCATCGAGATGAAGCTGGCGACCACCGGCCTGGACCTCACCCCCGGCGAGTTCTTCGTCTACATGCTGGGTTCGATCGCGGGCGTCTGGCTCGTCGCGTCGTCCCTCCTCGCGCCGTTCTTCGGTCCGGTGGCGGGCGTGATCGGCATCTGGGCGGCGAACGCCTTCCTGAACTGGCAGCGGGCGCGGCGTACGGAACGGTTCATCAACCAGCTCCCCGACCTGGCCCGCATCCTCGCCAACGCCACCCAGGCCGGGCTGGCCCTCCGTACGGCCATCGGCATCGCGGCCGAGGAACTGGAGGCCCCGGCGGGCGAAGAACTCGCGCGCGTCGCCGACCGCCTGGCCGTGGGCCACTCGATCGAGGAGTCCCTGGGCGAACTCACCGAACGCCTCCCGTCGCGGGAACTGGTCGTCCTCGTCTCCACGCTCGTCCTGTCGGCCCGCGCGGGCGGCGCCATCGTGGACAGCCTGCGCAACCTGACGGTGACGCTGGAGCAGCGCAAGGAGACCCGTCGCGAGATCCGTACCCAGCTGTCCCAGGTGACGGTGACGGCGTACCTCGTCCCGTCGATCGGACTCGGCTCGCTGCTGCTGGTCGACATGATGATGCCGGGCGCGCTGGACCGGATGACCGGCGCGTTCCTCGGCCAGACGGCCGTCCTCATCGCCCTCGGCCTCTTCGCCCTGGGCTTCCTCCTCATCCGCCGCCTTTCGAAGATCGACGTCTGAGGGGGCGACAGGACGATGACCGGACTCCTTCTCGCACTCGCCGTGGCCCTTTCCGTGCTCGGCGCTTTCCACGGCATCCGTCTCTACCGCGCGGACGTGAAACTGCCCACGGACCTCGCGCTGGCCCTGGAGGTCGGGGCCACCCGCACGACGGCGGTCGGCTCCCTCGTCGACCGCATGGGCATCCGCTGGGCGCCGTTGGTCCTGAGCGCGATGGGCCCGGCGCGGGTCGCCCGCAAGCGCCGCCAGATCGACATGGCGGGCAACCCGGCAGGCCTGACGATCGACCGGTACGCGGCCCGGCGCGCGGTGTACGGCGCCCTGGGCGCGCTCGGGGCCTTCTCCATGCTGATCAACGGCCAACTGGTCGCCGCCCTGTTCATGGTGGCCTTCGGGCTCTTCTGGATCGAGGCCGGTCTGTGGTCGGCCATCAGGGTCCGCCGCGACCACATCGAGCGGACCCTGCCCGACTTCCTCGACGTACTCGCCGTGGTGGTGAGCGCGGGGCTGGGCTTCCGGCAGGCGCTGGCCCGGGTGGCGGACAAGTACGAGGGCCCGTGGGCGGACGAAATCCGCATCACGCTCCAGCAGATGGACATGGGCGTCAGCCGCCGCCAGGCCTTCGACGACCTGCGCCGCCGCAACGACAGCGAACAGGTCGCGCAGTTCGTGACCGCCCTCCAGCAGGGCGAGGAACTCGGCTCCCCGATCGTCGACACCCTGATCGCGATCGCCGAGGACATGCGCCGTACGGATGCCCAGAACGCCCGCCGCCGCGCGGCCCGGGCCGTTCCGAAGGCGACGTTCGCGGTGACCATGTTCATGCTCCCGGGCACGCTGATCCTGCTGGTCTGCGGCTTCGTCTACGGCGCGAACGTCGACTTCGGCGCGCTGTTCGGGGGTGGCTGAGCCATGGCGCGGCTGAGCGTGCTCATCGCGGACGGCAACCCGGTCATCAGGGCGGGCCTGGCGGCCATCCTGGGCGCGGCCGAGGACCTCGACGTGACGGCCCAGGCGGAGGACGGCCGCGAGGCCCTGAGCCTGACCCGCCGGCACGCCCCGGACGTGATCCTGCTGGACGTCCGGATGCCCGGCGTGGACGGGATCTCCGCGCTGCCGCACCTCGTGCAGCTGGCTCCCGTACTGATGCTGACGTACAGCAGGGAAGCCGACATCATCTGCGAGGCCCTGTCGTTGGGCGCCGGGGGCTACCTCGTGCACGGCGAGTTCACGACGGACGAGCTGCTGAGGGCGGTACGGGACGCCCCACTGGGCCGCCCCCACTTCACCCCGACCGCCGCGAGCGCCCTCCTCACAGAACTCCGGGCCTCTTCGCATCCGCAACGAGCTGTGGCACAGTCTTCTGAGCGGATGCACAACTCTGTTGTCTTCGGGCTGAGTTCCCGGGAGGTGGAGATCATGGATCTGATCGCGTCCGGGATGAGCAATCAGCAGATCGCGGCCGCCTGCTTCATCAGCGAGAAGACGGTCAAGAACCACATCAACCGCATCTTCGCGAAGCTCCAGAGCGCCACGCGCAGCGAGGCGATAGCCCGCTGGCTGGGAACCGCCCGTCCAGGAGTGACCGGTCATGGGTAGACAGAGTGCGCAGTGGGTCCGTAATTGGGCCCCGGGACCCTTGGTGACGACTGGTGACTCGCCGTACCGTCCGCAGATCGACACCGGTACCGGCCCGGGAGGGAACCCCCATGTCACAGAACACCCTGGCGAGGATGCGCAAGCGGTACGAGGGCAAGGGCGCAACGGATCGCGGCCAGACGGCATTCGAGTACCTGGGGATCATTCTGGTGGTCGTCGTGATCATCGGTGCGATCATCGGTACCGGCATCGGCCAGGCCATCACGACCAAGATCACTGCTGCCGTCGCCAGCATCACGGCAGGAAAGTGACGTGGCGCCGATTCGACGGTGACCGAGGTCAGGCCTTCCCGATTTACGTCGTACTCGTAGCGGGTCTCCTCTTCGCTGCTCTGGCGTACTTCACCATCGGCAAGGCGGCGATCGTCCGTAGCAATGCGCAGGGAGCTGCGGACGCCGCCGCGCTCGCGGCGGCGCGCGAGGCCAGGGACGCACTGGTGCCCGGCCTCGACCTCGCCACCCTCTCGCCGAAGGAGTGGGAACAGGTCCTGCTGGGCAATCGATTCGACCCCTCCGGACGCGCTTGTGCGGCGGCGCACGACTTCGCCGCCATGAACGACGCGACGGTGGTGTGCAACCGGTCGGGCACCCGGTTCAGCGTCCGGTCGATGACGAACGGAACGGTGGGGGACTCTGTCGTCCCCGGAACGAGCGGAAAGCACGGCGAAGCGTACGCGAGAGCGGAGATCGTTCCTCGCTGCCAGGTCAAACCCGGGGGATTGGGAAGCGGTGGCGGCTCGGCGCCGATACCGGAGCCGCCCGGGCCGATCAAGTTCTCCTGCGACAAAGGGGTCGTCGTGGACTACGACCCCGCCCAACCACGCGCGTGGCGTTCGCTGGCTGCGGCTCTGTTCGACATACGCCTGATCGATTGACGACCGAGAGACAAGGAAGCCAAGTACATGAGTGTTCGGCGGCGCGCGGCCCACGGGAAGGCGGCTGTGGGGATGGTGGCGGTCCTGACCCTTGCCCTGACCGGGTGCGGGGGCGAGGGGAAGTCGGACAAGCCCGCTGCGTCCACGTCGGCGAAGCCGCAGGGCGGTGGCGAGGCGTCCCAGTCTGGAGCGGTGAAGGGCACCGATGCCCCCCCGGCTCAGGTCATCGCCACGGTGAACGGCGAGGCGGGCATGGTTCTGACGATCAACAAGGCCGCACGGGACGCCGGAGGATTCCTCACCGTCGAAGGGCAGTTGAAGAACACCGGCAATGCCGCGTACGTGAACACCGCGCCCTGGCGCGGTAACGAGCTGAACTCCAGTGGAGTATCTGTGGCCGGCGTGACCCTGGTCGACAAGGTCGGCAAGAAGCGGTACTACGTGCTCAGGGACACCGACGGCCGGTGCCTGTGCACGACTGGGCTGAACATCATCGAAGCCGGCCAGACCATGCCGTTCTTCGCTCAGTTCCCCGCTCCGCCGACCAGCACCGTTGAGGTGGACCTCAGCCTCCCCACCTTCGCCACAGCGACCGTCAAACTCTCCGGGTGACCCCATGACCAAACGACACCGCGTCCTCGCCGCAACAGCCGTCGTCGGGCTCGTCATTGCCGGCGTTCAGTCAGTCGGGGCGGCGGTCGCCCATGCCGACGATGTCAAGCCGTCCGTACCCCCCGGCACCGAGCCCTCCGCCTCCGCACCCGTGCAGATCGACTCCAACGCCCCCGGGCTCAAGATCCCGCAGGGCGGCACGCTCGCCCCCGTCAAGGTGCTGGACATCGCCGAGGTCGTCGAAGACCTCGGCGGGGAGCAGCGGCGGCAGGAGACGAATCAGACCGTCATGATGGCGCTGCAGTCCGAGGTGCTGTTTCCGGAGAACAGCGCAGTCTTCAACGCGCAGGCCGCCGCCCGCATCCAGGCCATCGCCGCCGAGATCAACACCCAGAAGGCGACCCGCGTAAGGGTCTTCGGCTTCACCGACGACCAGGGCAGCTACGAGCACGGCAAGGAGCTGTCCAAGCAGCGCGCCGACGCCGTGCAGGCCGAGCTGGCCAAGACCGTCACCAACCCCGGTGTCGTCTTCGACGTCCGCGGGTACAGCGAGGACTATCCGATCGCCGACAACAGCACCGAGGAAGGCCGCAAGAAGAACCGTCGCGTCGAGATCACCTTCCCCCGCAGCGCCGGCTAGTCAGCCGGTCCGCGGCCGTCCGCGCAGGCGGCCGCGGGAGGCCTCCACGACGGTGCCGAGCACGAGCGACTGGGCCAGTACGCAGAGGACGAGCTCGGTGAGGAAGAGCCACGTCTCGGGCTGGCCTTCCCCGTGGACCGCTCCATGGACCAGTGTCACGAAGAAGAACAGCGGGAACGCGAACAAGGCGGGGAGCACCCAAATGAACCCGGGGTCCGGGGCGAACAGCGTGACGGCCGTCGCGATCGCCACGGCGGTGCCGACGAGGCCCAGGTAGATCAGCGAAGCGGGGTTCGCGAAGGTCAGGCGGACGAGCGTGCGAGCGGTCATCGGTTCTCCCCGGGACTGTGGACTCCCTCCATGGTCGGGAGCAGCCGCGGTCCTGTCGTGAGTACGCGCACCCAGCGCGCACCCAGCGCGTACCCAGCCCGGCGCGGTCCGGCCCCGATCGGGGCCGGACCGGTGCGGGGGTGGTCCGGGTTGCGGGCCGGAGATCAGCCGAACTGGCCCGGCTGGTAGTCGCCCGCCGGCTGCTGGACGATCACGTTCATGCGGTTGTACGTGTTGATCAGCGCGATGAGGGAGACCAGCGCGGCCAGCTGGTCCTCGTCGTAGTGCTTGGCGGCCTCGGCCCAGGCCTCGTCCGTGACACCGCCGGCCGCGTCGGCGATACGGGTGCCCTGCTCGGTCAGCTCCAGGGCCGCCCGCTCGGCGTCGGTGAACACCTTCGCCTCGCGCCAGGCCGCGACCAGGTTGAGCCGCACCGGGTCCTCCCCGGCGTGCGAGGCGTCCTTGAAGTGCATGTCGGTGCAGAATCCACAGCCGTTGATCTGGCTGGCCCGCAGCTTCACCAGCTCCTGCGTGGCGTGCGGCAGGGTCGAGTCCGAGATGACCTTGCCCGCCGAGTTGATGTACCGGCCGAACTTGGTCGCGACCGCGTTGCCGTAGAAGTTGAGACGCGCTTCCATCGTGATCTCCTTGCCGTGTGGACGGTTACACAGCTCTGACGGAAAACGCGGCCCGGATGTGACAGCCCGGCGCACCATTGTGCGCGTGACCTACGTCACTCTCCCAGCAG
Source organism: Streptomyces sp. MB09-01 (assembly GCF_033794505.1). NCBI lineage: Bacteria > Bacillati > Actinomycetota > Actinomycetes > Kitasatosporales > Streptomycetaceae > Streptomyces > Streptomyces sp. MB09-01. The sequence continues at coordinate 7,728 of NZ_JARAYQ010000257.1, forward strand.
GAGCTCCGCGATCTCCCGGGCCCGGTGCGCCGGTTCCGGGCCGGGGGTGAGGGCCGCCACCGTCGTGGCCCCCTCGGTCAGGATCAGGAGCCGGTCGGCGAGGGCGGGATCGGCGAGGGCGGCGTCCGCGGGATCGGCGGCGTCCGCGGGATCGGCGGTGAGGCCGGCCAGCAGGGCGTGGAGTTCGACCTTGTGGACGCGGACGATCTCCGGGGCCGCCGCGCCCAGTTCCCCGTACGCGTTGAGGAACGCGCAGCCCCGGAAGTCGGGCTCGGTGAACCACTCCGCCAGCCAGTCGAAGACCGCGCGCACCCGCGCCCGCGGCTCCGCCGGGGCGAGGGCCGCGGTGCGCAGGGAGTCCAGCCAGCGCCGGTCGCGGCGTTCCAGATAGGCGGTGACCAGCGAATCCTTCGCCGGGAAGAGCCGGTACAGACGCTTGAGGGGGACCCCGGAGGCGGTGCGGATGCGGTCCATGCCGACGGCCTGGATGCCGTGCCGGTAGAACAGCTCCTCCGCCGCGTCCAGCAGTCGGGTCCGTGCCTCTTCGTCGTCCATGAGGGCAGGGTAGCCCGTTTCCGCTTGCGGCGAGAACGCTCGTTCTCGTACGGTGGAGAACGATCGTTCTCGCTCTCGTCTCCGCTTCGGAGGATCCGCCGTGACACGTCCGCCCCTGCCCCCCTTCACCGAAGAGTCCGCCCGCGCCAAGGTCCAGGCCGCCGAGGACGCCTGGAACAGCCGGGATCCCGAGCGCGTCGCCCTCGCGTACACGGAGGACTCGGTCTGGCGCAACCGCGACCGGTTCCTCACCGGCCGCGCCGAGATCCGCGAGTTCCTCGCCGCGAAGTGGGAGCGCGAGCTCGACTACCGCCTCCGCAAGGAGCTTTGGGCCTTCACCGGCAACCGCATCTCGGTCCGCTTCGAGTACGAGTGGCACGACGCCGCCGGCCAGTGGTTCCGCAGCCACGGCAACGAGCAGTGGGAGTTCGACGACGACGGCCTGATGAGGCGTCGCGAGGCGAGCATCAACGACGTACCCATCGCGAGCGAGGACCGCCGCCTCTTCTGATCCGGCCCTGCGCGGGCGGGAGCTCGGCCGGCCAGCCTGGATCCGGGAGCGCCCGCGATGCACTCACGACGAATTCCGGTCCGCCGCCACGCCTGTACCGGCGGGAAGTCGATCCTCTTCGGGCGCCTCCCCGCGCAGCTCGGCCGGGCGCCGGCCCTCAGCCGCCAGGCCGGCGCCGGGCCGGTCGGCCAGTTCGGCGCGCCGCGGAGCGCGGCCCGGACGGCCGCTACGCCTCGTGGTGGGCCTGGGTGATGAGGTCAGTGGCGACCGCCAGGGCCGCCAGGCGGGTCTCCTCCGGGTCGCCCTCCACGTGCTGGAGGAACATCATTCCGGCGTGCAGGGTGAACAGCGCGCTGACGCAGCGGACCTGGTCCTCCAGGGGGCCGTCCTGCGTGCGGAGCAGTTCCACCAGGGCGAAGAGCCGCTTCTTGACCGTCTCGCCGATGCTCAGCTCGCGCGTGGTCGCCTGGTTCTCCTGCATGAAGCGGTACAGCGCCGCGCCCGCCGCCATCGCCTCGCTGTAGCGCCGCAGCACCTCGCGCTTGGTCTCCAGGGTGCGCGGCTGCCCCTCCGCCCACGTGATCAGCTCGTCGATGGGCCGCGTCAGGTCCTCGAAGAGGCTGATGATGATGTCTTCCTTGGTCTTGAAGTGGTAGTACAGCGCCGCCTTCGTGACCTCCAGCCGTTCCGCGATCTCGCGCAGCGACGTCTTCTCGTACCCCTGCTCGACGAAGAGCTCCAGTGCGACGTCCTGGATGCGCTGACGCGTGTCGCCACGGCGCCGCTGCGGACTGCTGCTGGACATGGCTCTCCCCAATTACTTACTTGACGCCCGGCTAGTTACGGGTCTACGGTCCCCAGTGTAGTGAACTAGCCGGGCGGCAAGTAAGTGCCGGTGCGGGACGTAGACCAAGTGTTAAGTATGAGAAGTAGGGCCAGGGGAGTGGACATGGTGGACACAGTCAAGCCTGCGGGGACCTCGGAGGAGGTGAAGCCGCGCAGCGTACGGGTCGTCCTCATGGCACTCATGATCGCGATGCTGCTCGCGATGCTCGACAACATGATCATCGGCACCGCGATGCCCACGATCGTCGGCGAGCTGGGCGGCCTGGAGCACCTCTCGTGGGTGGTCACCGCGTACACGCTGGCCACCGCGGCCTCCACTCCCATCTGGGGCAAGATCGGCGACATGTACGGGCGGAAGGGTTCCTTCCTCACCTCGATCGTCATCTTCCTGATCGGCTCCGCGCTCAGCGGCATGGCCCAGGACATGGGTCAGCTGATCGGCTTCCGCGCGATCCAGGGCCTCGGTGCCGGCGGTCTGATGGTCGGCGTCATGGCGATCATCGGCGACCTGATCCCGCCCCGTGAGCGCGGCAAGTACCAGGGCATGATGGCCGGCGTGATGGCCCTCGCCATGATCGGCGGCCCGCTCGTCGGCGGCACCATCACCGACCACATGGGCTGGCGCTGGTCCTTCTACATCAACCTGCCGCTCGGCGCCGTGGCGCTCGCGATGGTGACGGCGGTGCTGCACCTGCCCAAGAAGACGGAGCCGGGGGTCCGCCCGAAGATCGACTACCTCGGCGCGGCGCTGCTGACCATCGCCATCACCTCCACCGTGCTCGTCACGACGTGGGGCGGCACCGAGTACGCCTGGGGCTCCGGCCAGATCATCGGCCTGATCGTCGTCGGCGTGCTGTCGACCGCCGCCTTCCTCTACACCGAGACCAAGGCCGAAGAGCCGGTCATGCCGCTGCACATCTTCCGCAGCCGCAACTTCACCCTCATGTCCGTGATCGGCTTCCTGGTCGGCTTCGCGATGTTCGGCGGCGTGCTGTACCTGCCGCTGTTCCAGCAGTCGGTGCAGGGCGCCTCCGCCACCAACTCGGGCCTGCTCCTGCTGCCCATGCTGCTCTCGATGATGGTCGTCTCGCTGATCGCGGGCCGCGTCACCACCAACAGCGGCAGGTACAAGGTCTTCCCGATCGCCGGCGGCGCGCTCATGGTCGTCGGGATGTTCCTCCTCGCGACGATGGACACCGACACCACCCGCCTGGTGTCGGGGCTCTACATGGCCGTCCTCGGTGCCGGGCTCGGCTTCCTGATGCAGATCACCATGCTGGTCGCGCAGAACAGCGTCGAGATGAAGGACATGGGCGTCGCCTCGTCCTCGGCGACCCTGTTCCGTACGCTCGGCGGCTCCTTCGGCGTCGCGCTGATGGGTTCCCTCTTCACCAGCCGGGTCACGGACACCATGTCCGAGCGGCTGGGGCCGGAGGCGGCCACGGCCGCGGGGTCCGCGCAGCTGGACGCGGCGAGCCTGGCGAAGCTGCCGGAGGTCGTGCGGGACGCATACCAGCACGCGGTGGCCGCGGGTACGCACTCGGCGTTCCTGCTCGGCGCGGGCATCGCCGTACTGGGGTTCGCGGCGGCCTGGTTCGTGAAGGAGGTTCCGCTCCGGGGCGCGGGGCCGGCGCCGGCGGCCGAGGCCGACGGCGCGCCCAAGGGCGGTGAAGCCGCCGCCCCCGCGGCGCAGGAGTCCGTCGCCCGGTGAACGAATGCGCCAGGCGGTACCACCGGAACGGTCGGTGGTGCCGCCTGTTGGCGTGTCCGGGGCCGTGTCCCGCGGCGGGGGCCGTGCCGTGTCCCGTGCCCGGGGGCCGTGTCCCGTGGGGGGAGCTGTGTCCCGTGCCCGGGGGCCGTGTCCCGTGGGGGGGAGCCGTGCCCTGTGTCCTGGGC
>NZ_JARAYQ010000258.1:0-11533 GCF_033794505.1 Streptomyces sp. MB09-01
CCCTCCGGCACCCTGCGCGCCCACCTCCTGGACGCCACCGCCGGCCACCCCGGAGCCCGCGAGCTGTTCCCCTCCGCCTCCAGCCTGCGCAGCACCGCCAGCCGGGCGCGGGCCGTCGTCATCGACGAGGCCCAGCGCATGGAGCGAACCGGGGGACGCATGGCGCCCGAACTCGCCGCCGCCCTCGAACAGATCCCGCTGGTGGTGGTGTTCCTCGACGAGCGCCAGGTCATCCGGCCCGGCGAGGGAGTGGCCGTCGCCGAGATCGCCGCCCTCGCGCACGCGGCGGGACGCCGCCACCACCACCTGGAACTCACCGGCTCGTTCCGCTGCCAGGGCTCGAAGGCCTACACCGACTGGGTCGAGGCCCTGCTGTACGGGCGCCCGGCCGCCTGGACGGGGCAGGCCGGCTACGACCTCCGGCTGTGCGAGGACCCGTTCGCGCTTCAGGAGGGCGTCGAACGGGCCACCGCCGCCGGCCACAGCGCGCGGATCACCGCCGGGTTCTGCTGGAAATGGACACCCACCCGCCAAACCGCCCGGACCCTGCCCCTGGACATCCGCATCCCCGGCACCTCACCCACCGGCGAGCCCCGCCTCTGGCAAGCCGCCTGGAACGCCTCCACCGCGCTCACCACCGCCGACGGAGAACCGCTGGCACCCCCCAGCCAGCTCTGGGCCAGCCACACCGGCGGCCACCAACAAGTCGGCTGCGTCTACACCGCCCAAGGCCTCGAGTACCACCACTCCGCCGTCATCATCGGCCCCGACCTCACCTGGCGCGACAACCACTGGAGTGCCCACCCCGGCGAAAGCCACGACGCCCGCCTGCGCGACCTCACCCCCGACGCCTACCTCCCCCTCGCCCTCAACATCTACCGCGTCCTCCTCACCCGCGGCACCCACACCACCCGCATCCACGCCACCGACCCCGAAACCCACCACCACCTCACCACCCTCATCAAACCCAACCACCCCGCCAACACCACGGTGACCACGGCCGGGGCCCGCGCCCGACACAAGACCTGACCGGCCACAACCAAGCCGACCTCACCCTGCTCGTCCCAGAGCCGCCGCCGGCCTGTCCGGGGGTGTCGCGCCGGCGGGCGGGCCAGGCCGGTGTCACCCGCAGACCCCCCGACCGGAACCCGTCGATCACCCGCACCTCGCCGAGCACCGTCAGCGGCACGGCGCCGGGCGGGGTCAGCCGGTTCACTGGTGCCCGAACGCTTGACGCCGTCGGGTCCCCCATGACCAGGACCCGGTCGAGGGCGGCGAGTGGCGAGCGGCGCCCCGCCTGAGGGGTGACCACCGCCCGCCAGTCCACCAGGGGGCGGACGAGCGGGAGCAGTGCGATCTCTTCGGCCGAGTAGAGCGGGACGGTGGTGATGCCGCCGTGGGACTTGTAGCCCACCTCCACCGAGCCGATCGGGGGGCACCCTTCCGAGGCACACCACCTGGTCGAGTCGGTGCGGCGCACGCCGAGGCGGACAGCGGCCTGGTCCGGGCCCAGTGGTACGCGCAGGAGCGCGGGCAGGTCCTGGCGTCGGGCAAGGCGTCCGGGTACATCCGCGGGTTGGAACGCCCGCTTTCGGGCTGCAGTCGCGACCGTCTCCTGGCACGTACGCACGGTGTCGGGTTCCGCCGGCTTCATGGGGCTTGGCTGGGGCACCTTCAGTTTGCCTACTGCCGGAGGGTCCCGCCCGGGGGGCCCAGCCCTGAAGGACGGGTGGACGTCGCGGGGATCGACCCGGCGGCGAGGGGCGGTCCGTTGCTCCCAGCGCAGCAGGTCAGTGGGTTCTTTGCGGGCCTGAATCGATGATTTGATCAGTTCTGAGCATTTTGTATGTTCAGCTTGGTGCTTTATCGGCTCGACTTGCTGCACCTGCCGGTTTCTCGCGTTGACCAGCGGTCGGCCGTCTCCGGACCGATTAGTGTCTCGAATTCGGAGGCCCCTGCCCGGCCGTCAACCAAGAACAGGGGCTCTCCTCTCACCGGCTCGAACAAGGGAACGCAATGTCCGTTATCCGAGGGTCTGCCGAGCACATCATGGCCCTGAGCAGCGGTTTCGACCGTAGCATGCCCACCCACAGGGTGGCCCAGTCCTCCGGGGCTGTCGACAAATGTGTCAACGTGCAGTTGATGCCGTTCCTGGCAGTGCCTTTCGTGGGCGTGATTCTGGTTCTCGCCCCCGCGCAGGCTCCTTCCCTGCTCGTGGCCCTGCCCGTTCTGCTGGCTTACGCACGGCGTTCAGCCTGGTCAGCGCGGCGAGTTCAGCTCTGGACCACTCGGCGCCGCGTGCCGGGAACCGCAGCCTGAGGCTGCAGGCTGGCGCACTCGTCAGGGCTCCGCTGTGACGAGTGTGCCGTTTCTTCCTCCCTCAGGGGCCCAGCGCCTTACGGGACTGCCACAAAGAAACCGGGGTGGCGCGACTCACAATTCGCCACCCCGAGATTGTCCGTTAGGGAAACGTATGCCACAGAAGGCTGCGCCAAAGATCATCTGTGCGCACTGCAAGAACAAGTTCGCCCGTCCGAAGCCGACAGGGCGGCCCCCAGAGCACTGCGGTACGGAATGTCGTACCGCCGCCTACCGGGCACGGCAGAAGGCGGTGCTCTGCTACTCCCAGAAACACGACGAAGATGTCGTAAGGATCGCGAAGTCGGTCTTGGCCAGGTCGAACGCCGCCCTGCAGCACAGTCAGCTTCCGGAGCCGGCGCGCCCCTTGGAACTGGTCGCGGAGGTCTTGCGGATGGAACGGGACTTGGCCGATCTCAAGGCGGTCGCTGTTCGTCAGGCGGCCGAGTACGGGGCGTCGTGGGCGGACATCGGCGACGTGCTGGCAGTGTCCGCCTCGACCGCACGGGCCAAGTTCAGCGACGATCAGGTCGCCAAGGTCCTGCGCTGGCGTGCCGAGCGCGGCTCGGCACCTGGACCCCGGCCGCCGCGGCCGCGTGCTCCGCGCCCGACCTCTCCTCCCAACGCAGTGATAGGGGCCGGCGGGGCCACCGGCCCTGCCTTACCTGGTGACCCCGCGTACCAGCTCACCACGGCCCTCTCACACCTGCACCGCGCTTCCGGACACACCCAGCGGTGGCTGGCTCGAGAGGTCGGCGTGTCCGCCTCCCTGCTCTCTCTGATCTTGCTGGGCAAGCGGCACCCGAAGTGGAGAGTGGTCAAGGCGATCGCAGAACTGTGCAGTGCCGACCCGGCCGACCTCCGGCCCCTGTGGGAAAAGGCGCTGGGTATCACGCCCGTAGCCTTGCCCGGCCCGGACGACTTCCTGCAGGCCGCCTCATCGCTGCAGGCTGCGCTGCGCGGCATGTGGATCGCGGCCGCCTCCCCCGCCCCGGACGACATCTGCTTCCAGCACCCGCTCCTCACCCCACGCCGTGTGGCCCGCGCCCTGGTGACCGACCGGCCCGAGCAGAACCTGGCCGACTGGCCGTTCGTCGCCGCGCTGGCGACAGCTCTGCGGGGGCAGCCCGAGGATGTCCGGTCCCTGTGGCAACGGATGCAGATCGCCTCCGCACTCATCTCCTCAGCGGACGCATGGCCGTATCCGGACGCCGAGCCGTACCCGGATGCGGCCGCCGCGGCACTACCCGCCCACAAGACCACCAGCGTGCACGGCCCTTCCGAGCAACCCAGGCCCAGTTACCCGGCAGCCGTCAGCCGGCCCCACGGCACAGGTGCCCCGTGGGCCTCCCGCGCGAGCCGCAGCGGCCAAAACACCGATGCGGTTCTGCGCCGCCTGGAGATCCTGGAAGTCCTCAAGAGCGCGAACACGCCTGTCGGTCTGTCCACCCTCGCCCGCACCAGCGGTCTCCCGGCCCGCCAGACCGCCGAGGTCATCTCCTGGCTTCGCGAACACCACTTCGTCACCTCCGGCAAAGACGGCGGCCACACGGTCGGCCCGGTCCTCCACGCCATCGCCGCAGGCCACGACGTGGTGCAGGAGTTCCTCGACGAGCTCAGCCAGCAGACCCAGGGCGCGATCTACATCGGCGCGTACATCGACGGCGACATCCAGGTCTCCCACGAAGCTGCCCAGCCCGGAATCCCTACCGTCGTCGAGCACGTCGACTTCCGCGAGTCCGCTCACGCCAGCGCCCTGGGCAAAGCCAACCTCGCGCAACTCGGCCGCGATGCCCGCCTCGACCACCTCTCCCGCTACCAGCCCATGAAGCTGACCGGCCACACGATCACCAACCCGGACGACCTCTTCCGCTCATTCGATCTCTCTCCGCTCCAGTACGACCTCAACGAGTACTCCGAGCACGAGGTCTGCGCAGCCAGCCCCCTGATACTGCCCGGCCCGCCCTCCTGCATCGCCGTAGCCGTGCCCGCCACCGAGCGGCGACGCCTCAACCAGGCCACCGCCGCCCTCAAAGACCACTCGACCGCCATGGCACTCTCCCTCACGTTCGCCCTCAACCCCAGCACCCGACTCCCCCACCAGGCCCACCGGTTCGCCACCACCCCTGCATACTCGGCATGACCTCCAGACCGACCGGTCCCAGGCATACAAGCGCTCGCAGCAGGGGCCAGACCGCCTGACCGGGTGCGGCCGTCAACACCACCCGACGGCCGCACCACAGCAGACGCAGCAGCGCCCCAGACCCGAGCGGATCCGGGACGCTGCTGTCCGGTGTTCAAGCCTCGACATACGCCACGATCGTGATGGTCCGCAGGGCCGTCACGTAGTACATGACCCGTACGCCGTCGATGTCGTCCGCGTAGGCGCGCAGCAGGGTTACGGGCACATGGGTGCCGAGTTGCGGGTTGACGCTGATGGCGACGATCGCGCGGTCCCAGGCGGTGTGTCTCGTTCGCGGTCAGTTTGGTGAGCCGGGTGAGGGCGCTCGACCATGACGACGCGCGAGCGGCGCGCGGCCCAGGAGACCCGCTTACGGCGCGCGGTGCGGTTGAGCGGTAGGCCCCAGCGGGCTTCGAGCACGCTGAGGAGAACTTAACGCCGGTCCACGGGGTGCCACCGCCCGGCCGCGGTGAGGTGTTCGGTGGAGCCTCCAGGCACTGGCCGGGAGATGCCGCACAGGTCCGCTGACCTGGCCGAACGTCGACGCTCGGCATCAGAGTTGTCGGTCTTCTCGTGTAGCGTCTCCGGGAACCTTGGGGGGTAGGGATCATGAGTGGTGGCGACGCAGACCTGGATATGGATCCGGTCGCAGTGCAGAACATCCAGGACGGTCTGCGGTCCGCGGTCGGGGAGTTGCGTGAGTTCGCGATGGGCACCTCGGCCGTGGCAGGTGGCGGTATGGGCCAGCTGGCGCTGACGGGGATGGAGGCCGGTCACCCGGCGGTCGCAGCGGCGTTGTAGGGGTTCTGCGAACGCTGGGATATGAGCGTGAGCAGCCTCTTCGTCATCACCAGTGGACTAGCCGAGCGCCTGGGTATCGGGGCCGGCTCGGTGTGGGAGGCAGACCAGTACCGCAGGGGCACTTTCAAGGTGCTGGTCAACGCCGGTATCGGCAACCCCTACGCGTCGCCCACGCGCCCGGCTGCTGGACGGCCCCCGGTGGGAGGCGATGCGCGCGGGTCCAGGAGTCCCGCCACCGGCTCGCGCGCGCGATCTGCCACGGCGGCCGGGGCCAGATCCGCCAGGCGAACGTCTCCAAGCCGGACAGGCCCACGCCCTCCGGCCGCACGTCAGGGGCCACGGAAGGAAAGAACGGCGTACTACGCCAGTGATCTTCGCGGGCCCCGGGAGACCTTGGCCGCTCCCCGAGTTGGGGCGGCCCGCGGCGTGGGCGCGGGCCGAGCGGCGACCGGCAGTACGCGTCTGGCCGGACGGTGCACCCCCAGCGTAGGGGGAGGTGGCACCGTCCGGCGCCGGATCAGGCGGCCTTGGCCAGCCACCTGATCGGCTCGCGCGTACGGGCGGTCAGAGCGGTCTGGGGTTTGGCCGTGGCCAGCGCGATCCACCTGCGCAGGACTTCGGCTCCGGCCTGGTCCCGGGTGGCGTGTACGGGTAGGGCGGCCGATCGAATGGAGTTTGCGGCCCAGCCGTTCCAGCCGGAGCGGCGTCCGGCCTTGTAGGCGGGCTCAACGTGGCCGAGGACGGTGCCGCTTTCGGTGACGACCTCGTAGTGGCGCGTCTCGCGGTCTCGGAGCACGAGGTGTGCGTCGGCGATGAACTCGCGGGCCTTCTTCTGGGACATCGGCCGTTTCGGCTCGGCGGCTTCGGTCATCGGGCGCTCGCCTGGTTTGTACCGCCGACTTCGGCGGGTTGGGCGTCGCGGAGGTTGGCGTGGCCGGCGGCCTCGCGCAGCGCTGCGGCGCGGGCCCGGGAGCGGGCGGCTTCCTGGGGGTAGTCGAGGTTGGGGTGGAGGGGCAGGCCTCCGCGTTCACTCTCGCGGATCATGCGCTCCATGAGCTCGGCGTGGTAGTCCCAGAGGTCGGCCTCCGCGTAGGGGTCGGGCACCAGCTGGTCGATCCGCATGCGGTGGGTGGCGTGAGAGACGAGCAGTGACATCTCGGTGGTCGAGTACCGGGGCAGGTTGCCGCTGACCGGGTGTTCCTGGTCGGCCCAGCCGTCGTGCCGGCGCAGCCATCGGTCCAGCTCGGCGGCGGTCTTCTCTGCGCTGCCGTTCGCGGGGACGGCAGCGCCCGGTGCGTAGCGGGCGCCGTAGGGGATGCGCCTGTCATCGGCGGTGCCGTCCGGGTGCCGCCGCTCGGGCTTGTCGAAGGGCTCGCCCCACTCGTTCACGTACTCGGCGAACTTGGCGTGGGCGGACTGCTTGGTGATGCCCAGGGCGTCGCCGATGGCCTCCCAGCTGGTGCCGCGCTCGCGCTCGTAGATGACAGCGCGGCGCTGAGCGTGCTCGGCGAGCCGGAGCAGGTCGGTGGCCTCGCGCACGAAGTCGCCCGGCGCGACCGTGGCGGAGGAGTCGTACTGGGTTCCGACGCGGCTGAGCGCGGTCTCGGCGGTGTCGCGGTGCGCGTCGGAGAGCATGAGCCGCGCGAGGGCGGCCAGGGTGTAAGGGTGCGGCGGTTCGGGAGTCGTGTCGGCCTGCGGGCCCATCTCGGTCATGCCCGCCACCCTAGGACTGACATCCGCCCACTGTCTCGCACAACTGACAATTGATATATGTCAGATGAAGATTGACTGATCTTGAGTGTCCAACAGAACTGACATCACATTTTCGTCAGTCACGGCCTGATAGACCATGCACGTCAGACTGGGAGTGACGTTTGGTGCGCCGCCGTGAACGCACAGGATAATTACAGTTATCCTGTGGGAATGCTGACACCGGATCAGAATGACCCGCAATCAGGTGAATCACCCGACATGCCGGGTCCGAAGGTGGCGTCCGCGCTCGTTCTCGTCCCGCCGGCCGGAGAGCTGTCGACCGGCGTACGCGATCCGCGCAGCCTGTGGCCGGAGCACGCCCGAAAGCTCTACGCCCACCTCGTGGACATGTACGGCGAGGGTGACGTCCTGCCGCCGCTCGCCGGGGCCTGGATCGCGAACCAGCGCTCGGACAACACCCGGCGCGCGTACGCCCGCGGGTTCCGGGTCTTCGAGGAGTTCGCCCGCGAGCACGGCACTCACCCCATGGCCGTGAAGTTCGCCCTGGCCGATGCGTTCCGGCTGTGGCTGGAGCAGACGCCGACCTGGGTGCGGGTCAAGGGCGGTGCACGCAACGAGATGACCCGCACCGGCCCGCTCTACTCGGACGCCTCGCGGGCCAACGCCCTCTCCGCGGCCTCCTCCTTCTTCTCCTACTGGGACAAGGTCAGCGACGCGGGCGTCAAAAATCCCTTCGACGCCGTCCAGCGGCCGACAATGGACCCGGACTACTCACCCACGCCCGGCTACACCGAAGCCGAGTGGGCAAAGCTCGTGGCCACCGCCCGGGACCACCACCGCATCGCCGCGTACCGCAAGCGCGCCTACGCCCTGCTGCTGATGCTCTACACCCTGGCCCTGCGCATCGACTCCCTCCTCAACGCCCGCGTCGAGGACCTGGGCGAGGACCAGGGTCACCGGGTGCTGCATCTGGAGAAGATGAAGGGCGGCGGCCGGAGGAAGAAGCCCATTCCGCCGGTGGCCTGGAACGCGCTCCAGGACTACCTCGACGGACGCACCACGGGCTGGCTGTTCTGCACGGCTTCCGGCGCCCAGCTCGATGAACCGGCCGTCTGGCGCCTGTGCGGCGCGCTGGCCCGACGCGCTGGTCTGCCCGAACGTGGCCCGCACGGCGCCAAGGGCGACGGCATCACCCACGCCCTGGCCAAGCCGAACGCCCGCCCGGACAAGGTGCAGCGCTGGGCCGACCACAAGGACTCGCGCACCACCCAGCGGTACAACGCGAGGAAGGAACTGCTGGACGACAGCCCCGGCTACGGCCTCGGCGCCGATGTGGCCGGCGCCCTGGCAGCTGACGGGGGCTGATGTCACCCATGCCCGATCTCCCCCTCATCCAAGCGCCCTTGTCAGCGCGTGACGGCCCAACGCTCATTCTGGCCGTCCCAGCAGTTCGCCTGGATCACCGCAGTGCCGTGGTCACCACTCGCGTGGGCAACGTCCATGCACTTACCGCTGACCACACTCCGCACCTGAACGAACTGGCCCACCTGAGGTCGGTCCACATTCACCTCACGACCGTCTGTCACAGTGACGAACCGCCAGGCTTGCACTCGCGGAGCGCGAGCACCGGGGAGACAGCTGGCACCTGACCGACGTCCTCCTCAACCGTGGACACCGGCTGAACGCATACGCCGCCGACGACGCGCACTTCCAGCCCCAGGATCCGCCTGGCTGCGTGGCCTGGGTCCAGGTGCGCGCCGAGTCCCTCGACCCGGAAGCACTCCTGTCGGCCCTGAAGGCCGGTCACTACTACTCCAGCACTGGCCCCGAGCTGCACGACATCAGGCTCGACGACGGCCTGATCACGGTGCGCTCTTCGCCCGTGAGCAAAATGCTGATTACCGGTGGTGCTCCGGGCCTCCAGGTCGTCGAGGGCGAGGCGCTCACGGAGTGCTCCCTGCCCGTGGCCATGTTCGGGCAGGGGTTCTGCCGGGTCACCGTCGAAGACGCCGCCGGAGGGCGGGCCTGGAGCAATCCGATCCATCTCACAGCAAATTGGGCTGCCCCGGCCCGGATGCAGCAGCGATCATGAAACCTCACGTTGCCGTCGACCCCCCAGAAGGGACCCTTCCTCATGCTGTGGCCCGCGCTCCGCGCGCTCTCCCACGGGGAGCTGACATCCGACCAGCAGCATTGGTTGCTCGGAACGTTCCGGCTCGACGCGACGCCTCGTACCGAGGGGCCCGGAGCGACGGAGAGCGTCGCGCACCGCTCCTTCACCGACGACAACGGCACCCGCCTCGTCCTGGACGTGGCCCGGATCGGCGAGTCCGGCTGGGTGTTCACCTTGTTCTACCCGGGAGAACGGCCCTCCGCCGCCACCGTCGAAGACCACCGGGCCCTGTTCCGCGCGGCCATCGACCGGCTCGGCCTCACCACCGTCGAGATCACCCCCGCCGCCACCGCCGACGAGGTCCTGGTCCCGTCCCTGGAACCGTCCGGCGATGCCGAGTCCGCGTTCGGCTCCCACTGGGACCTGCCGTACGACGACCTTGACCGGGTGTGGCCTCATGTCGGACTGCGTGAGGACGCTCCGCGGGAGGTCAAGGAGGTCAAGCTGCGCGAGCTGATGCGGACCCCGGCCTGGTCCGCCGCTCCCACGGCTCTGCGGCTCCAGGCCGAGGAGTTTCTGCGCGGCGAATGACCCCGCCGCCGGGGCCCCGGCCCAGGGGGACGGCCGGCAACAGCACCACGTATCGAAACGAGCAGACGGGGGGCTGCGATGAGTGAGCAGTTACAGTAGTTGATTCGTGCGGTGCTGCCCGTCAGGGTGAACGTGAGGGCGACCTCCCGGGCGCGCTCGACCTCGCAATCCTGGCGGCGGGGCGCTGCGAGGCGGAGGAGCCGTTCCGTTCCGCCCCGGCGGTCCCGTTCGGCGGGTGGTGAGGTCGTCAGCCACGATCGGCTTTCGATTGGTCCTTCTCCTCCCGGTGCGCACACCGGGTGCACCTCACAGAATCTCGATCAGCCAGCGGACCCCGAACACCAAACCAATGATCGCGAGCGGCAGGATGCTGTACACGGCCAGTACGACGACGGTCGCGAACCATTCCGTCCGCGGACGGGCCCGCCTCGTCCGCCGGCGGCTCCGCCGCTTCAGATGCCACTGATATCCCCAGGCCAAGGGCCGGGCAAGCCACCGCCAACGTCCCAGCGGGAGCAGCATATTCCGCCGTGACTTCGCAGTCAGGTCGTGTGCCAGAACATCGTCGTCCGTCATGTTTCTGAGTTGCTTCAGACGACTTCTCATGCGCTCGATGGGGTCGTCGCTCTCCCCGGGCAAATCCTCCGCCTCGAGGATCGCCGCGTGGAGGCTGCGTTCCGTCTCCCCGCCGTCCGGTTGCCCTGACAGGAGAGACAGCAGGTGATGGGCGGCGTCGAGACGCCCCCACGCGAAGTCGTGACGACGCCAGTCCTCGCTCAAGAACGCGGCGAAGTGGTAACAGCGCAGTCCATACAGCTTCCTGGGGCCCAGGTCCACAGACCAGTCCTCATTGAACAGCGGCCCCATGTGATCCGGGCCGAGCCGCAGGAACCGGAACTCGGGGGTGAGCTTTTCCATGGCACGCGCGGGTGGGGCGAAGCTCTGCGTGAGGACCTCCACCAGCAGCATGGCGGCAACGACATGCTCCGGGGTCTCCCAGTGCCTCAGCTTGTCGCTACCGCGGGCTGCGGAGAGGAAGCAGCGCGCGGCGGCACCCACCAGGCGGCCGACCTGCGAGGGGACTGAGAGGTCGGTGAAGACCTTATCGAGCTTGATCGCCTCCTCGCAGAGACCGGGAGGACACTCGTCCCAGTGCGTCCTCTCGCGGACAACCTCGTTGATGGCCAGGATCTTGACGAGACTGTCGTTGACGAACGGGATCGCATCGGAAATCCGTCGCGCCCTCGTGCTGTCCTGGGCCTCCCTGGCCTTACGGAGCAGCTGATGAAGGAGGGCAAGAAGGTTCTGCAGCAGACGTTCCGCCGGGGTGATCCCCCAACGCCACTCTCCCAGGTGGGGCGCGATGAGGCTCCGCACCGTGGTGGGCGGAAGCCACATCAGGTCTTCCTGCGCGAGGACCTCCCTCAGGATTTCTTCCGGAGGCTCGTCCGCGGCCTTGAGTGCGGTCACCCGCACATTGGTGACAGCGAGCCGCTTCCGCACGGCCAGGAGCCGGCTCCTTCGGTACTCGGCGTACAGTGCCTGTGCCGCCAGCTGCATGCGGTGCTGCTCATCGTGTCCATACTCCAGGAGCCGGCAGAGCAGTTCGTCCCGCGATCTCGGGCCGCTGATCTCCAGGCGGAATTTCACGTCCTCGATTCCGGAGCGGAAGTCGACCTCCTGGGGGTAGTTCAACGCGCTCCAAGCAGTCGTCCCCATGCCGACGTCGTCGCACCGGCGGTTCTTGACCGCCTCGTCGGCCAGCACCCCCCCCC
>NZ_JARAYQ010000259.1:0-11476 GCF_033794505.1 Streptomyces sp. MB09-01
GGGTGGGGGTGACGGGGCTCGCGGACTACACGCAGGAGGACCTGTTCGCGCAGTCGCTCGCCGCTGAGCCGGACGGGGCGGCCGGCGCGGCTGGCGCGGCTGGGACGGGTGAGGAGGCCCGGGCGGCCGTCGCGGGCGGGAATGGTGAGCCCCGAGCTGCCGGCGCGCCTGTGGGGGCTTCTGAGGCTTCCGGGGCCCCGGCGGCCGCAGAGCCGCCCGGGGAGCCGGAGCCGGCTCCCGAGCGGCGCTGGCCGGCCGGGAGCGACGTGCGGCACGCGGTGTACGGGCCCGGGTGGGTACAGGGCAGCGGGGTCGGGCGGGTGACCGTACGGTTCGAGCAGCCCGGATCGGAGCCCGGCCGGGTGCGGACCTTCCGGGTGGACGACCCCGAGCTGGAGCCGTCCGATCCGCTGCCGCTGGTGGGGGAGGGCGAGCGGGGAGCCGCGGGCCCGGCATGATCCTGAAGCCGGACGGCGGGGGCGTCGCGCGCCCCGTCCGAGCCCCGGCTCACGGCCGCCGGCCCACGCCCTCCCCGCGCCCGGTCAGCCCTCGTCGCTCGCCAGGCGGCCGAAGTCGCGCTGGAAGTCCGTCGGCAGGGTCGTGTCCAGACCGTAGTGGTGGTAGAGCTGCAGCTCCTGTTCGGGGGAGAGGTGGCGGCCGACGCCGAAGTCGGGGGCTTCCCTGATGAGGGAGCGCTCGAAGGGCACCCGCAAGGTGTCACCCACCATCTCGCTCGGCTCCAGCGGGACGAAGGCGTCCCGGCTGAACAGGCCCGTACGGACGGCCGCCCATTCCGGGACGCCCGTGGCATCGTCGAGGTAGACCTCGTCCACGGTGCCGATCTTGGTGCCATTGCGGTCGAACGCCTTGCGGCCGATCAGGCTGCGCGGATCGATGTCGGTCTGCACGGTCCCTCCAATTGGTCGCAACTGCTCCGTAATGACTACAGAAGTGCATAACGGCAGCAGAGGCCACTCGGGGAGGCTCCAGATCCTCGCTGGTAGGCTGGGTGATGGCTGTCGACCCTGTGCGGGAGAGTCCTCCGAGTGATCAAGACGGAGGCGCCGAAGGAGCAAATCCTCCCCGGAATCTCTCAGGCATACGTACCGCACGGACGAGGCCACTCTGGAAAGCAGGGGCGGGTACCGGGCGCGCAGTGCCGGTCCCACTCCTCACCGACGGTGAAAGCCGGAGCTCTTGGGCGACCCCCGCGGCTCCGGTGAAACTCTCAGGTGCAGATGACAGAGGGGGAGGCCGTCCGGGTGCCCGCGCCGTGGTGCCCCTCGCAGGTCATACGACCAGGAGGCCTCCGTACATGACCGCCAACCGCATTCCGCTCTCCCAGCTGGAGCGAGGCATCCCCTTCGAACAGCGCCACATCGGCCCGGATGCCGAGGCGCAGGCGAAGATGCTCGCCCATGTGGGCTACGGCTCCCTGGACGAACTGACCGCAGCCGCGGTACCGGATGTGATCAAGACCGCCGAGGCGCTCGACCTGCCCGAGGCGCGGACCGAGGCCGAGGTGCTCGCCGAGCTGCGCTCGCTCGCCGACCGCAACCAGGTCCTCTCCTCCATGATCGGTCTCGGCTACTACGGGACCTTCACGCCGCCGGTGATCCTCCGCAACGTCATGGAGAACCCGGCCTGGTACACGGCGTACACGCCGTACCAGCCGGAGATCTCGCAGGGCCGCCTCGAAGCCCTGCTGAACTTCCAGACCGTCGTCGCCGAGCTCACCGGGCTGCCGACCTCGGGAGCCTCGCTGCTCGACGAGGGCACCGCGGCCGCCGAGGCCATGACGCTGGCCCGCCGCGTGGGCAAGGCCAAGGGCAACGTCTTCCTCGTGGACGCCGACGCGCTGCCGCAGACCATCGCCGTGATCGAGACCCGCGCCGAGCCGATCGGCATCGAGGTCGTCGTCGCCGACCTGTCCGGGGGCATCCCGGCCGAGGTCGCCGAGCGCGGTGTCTACGGCGTTCTGATCCAGTACCCGGGCGCCTCCGGTGCCGTCCGCGAGATCAAGCCGGTCATCGACCAGGCGCACGAGCTCGGCGCCATCGTCGCCGTCGCCGCCGACCTGCTCGCGCTGACCCTGCTGACCTCCCCGGGCGCGCTGGGAGCGGACATCGCCGTCGGCACCACCCAGCGCTTCGGCGTCCCGATGGGCTTCGGCGGACCGCACGCCGGCTACATGGCCGTCCAGGACAAGCACGCCCGTTCGCTGCCCGGCCGCCTCGTCGGCGTCTCGGTGGACGCGGACGGCAACAAGGCGTACCGCCTGGCGCTGCAGACCCGCGAGCAGCACATCCGCCGCGAGAAGGCCACCAGCAACATCTGTACCGCGCAGGTGCTGCTCGCCGTCATGGCCGCCATGTACGCCGTCTACCACGGCCCGGACGGCCTGCGGACGATCGCCCGCCGGACCCACCGCTACGCGGCCCTGCTCGCCGCGGGCCTGACCGCCGGCGGGGTCGAGATCGTGCACGGCTCGTACTTCGACACGGTCACCGCCCGTGTTCCGGGCCGCGCGGCCGAGGTCGTCGCCGCCGCCCGCGAGGGTGGCATCAACCTGCACCCGGTCGACGCCGACCACGTCTCCGTCGCCTGCGACGAGACCACCCTGCGCGCCGACATCGAGGCCGTCTGGGCCGCCTTCGGCGTCACCGCCGACATCGAGGCGCTCGACGCGGTCACGGACGACACCCTGCCCGAGGCCCTGCTGCGCTCGGACGACTACCTGACGCACCCGGTCTTCCACCAGCACCGCTCCGAGACCGCGATGCTGCGCTACCTGCGCAAGCTCTCGGACAAGGACTACGCGCTGGACCGCGGCATGATCCCGCTGGGCTCCTGCACCATGAAGCTCAACGCGACCACCGAGATGGAGTCGGTCACCTGGCCCGAGTTCGGCCAGCTGCACCCCTTCGCCCCGGTGGAGCAGGCCGAGGGCTACCTCACGCTCATCACCGAGCTGGAGGAACGTCTCTGCGAGGTCACCGGCTACGACAAGGTGTCCATCCAGCCCAACGCCGGCTCCCAGGGCGAGCTCGCCGGCCTGCTGGCCGTCCGCGCCTACCACCGCGCGAACGGCGACGAGCAGCGCACCATCTGCCTCATCCCGTCCTCCGCGCACGGCACCAACGCCGCCAGCGCCGTGATGGCCGGCATGAAGGTCGTCGTCGTCAAGACCGCCGACGACGGCGAGGTGGACGCGGACGACCTGCGCGCCAAGATCGAGCAGTACCGCGACGAGCTCGCCGTGCTGATGATCACGTACCCCTCCACGCACGGTGTGTTCGAGGAGCACGTCGCCGACATCTGCGCCCAGGTGCACGAGGCCGGCGGCCAGGTCTACGTCGACGGCGCCAACCTGAACGCCCTGGTGGGCCTCGCCAAGCCGGGTCACTTCGGGGGCGACGTCTCGCACCTGAACCTGCACAAGACCTTCTGCATCCCGCACGGCGGCGGCGGTCCGGGCGTCGGCCCGGTCGGCGTCCGGGCGCACCTGGCCCCGTACCTGCCGAACCACCCGCTCCAGCCGACCGCGGGCCCGGAGACGGGCGTCGGCCCGATCTCGGCCGCCCCCTGGGGCTCGGCGGGCATCCTGCCGATCTCGTGGTCGTACGTGCGCCTGATGGGCGGCGAGGGCCTCAAGCGCGCCACCCAGGTGGCGGTGCTCGGCGCCAACTACATCGCCAAGCGCCTGGAGCCGCACTACCCGGTGCTCTACACCGGCCCGGGCAACCTGGTCGCGCACGAGTGCATCATCGACCTGCGCCCGCTGGCGAAGTCCACGGGCGTGAGCGTGGACGACATCGCGAAGCGTCTGATCGACTACGGCTTCCACGCCCCGACGATGTCCTTCCCGGTCGCCGGCACGCTGATGATCGAGCCGACCGAGTCCGAGGACCTCGCCGAGATCGACCGCTTCTGCGACGCGATGATCGCCATCCGCGGCGAGATCGAGCGGGTCGCGGCCGGCGAGTGGCCGGCGGACGACAACCCGCTGGCCAACTCCCCGCACACCGCGGCGGCGCTGGGCGGCGAGTGGAACCACCCGTACACCCGCGACGAGGCCGTCTTCCCGGGCGGCGTCACGGCCGCCGAGAAGTACTGGCCGCCGGTGCGCCGCATCGACGGTGCCTTCGGCGACCGCAACCTGGTCTGCTCCTGCCCGCCGCTGGACGAGTACGACCACTGACACCGAGCGGTGAAGTGACGTGAACGAGGGGCCGGTCCGGGAGAATCTCCCGGGCCGGCCCCTTCGTCGTGGCTTCCGTCGGCCGGGCCTTCCTCAGCGCCTACGCCGCCGCGAGCGGGCGGTGCGGGGCGATGATCTGGCCGTCCGGCAGCAGTTCACCGGTGTCCTCGAAGAGCAGGACGCCATTGCACAGCAGGCTCCAGCCCTGCTCCGGGTGGTTGGCCACCGGGCGAGCGGCCTCCCGGTCGGCGGATTCGGCTGACGGGCAGGCTGGCTGGTGCTGGCACATGGATGCGTTCTTTCGCTGCGGTGTGGTCTGCGTGCTACGGCTCGATGCGTGGTTCATGGCCGTCCCCCTGGGTCATCCCCGCACCCGCGGGGAGCGTGTCATCAGTCTTCCCCCACGACAGCCGCTTCGCAGGTATTTCCCCGCAGCTGTCCTCACAGATTGATGACGCATCACTCGTGCGGGCGGTTCAGGCCAACTCCCCTGTCATTTCGGATGGTTCGCACGTGACCCGAGCGGACTAGGCCGAATGGGTTACTTGGGTCAGGCGGCGGGCGCGGCCAGCGAGGGAGGGAGGGGTGCCGTGGCGGGGGTCAGCCGGTGGGTGAGCACGGGCAGCAGTTCGGAGACCGGATGCGGCCGGTACGCGGCGATGCCCGGCGGGGCCGGGGCCAGCGGCACCAGCAGGTCCTCGCCCGCGGGCAGCCCGGCGGAGGCATCGGCGCCCACCGCCCCGTGCAGCCACAGGGTCAGCATGTAGAGCTCCGGTACGGACAGCAGCCGCGGCTGGTAGTTCGTACCGAGGGACTCCGCCTGGCGCAGGGCGCGTTCGGTGGCGGCGACGTAGGGCCCCTCGAAGAAATGGGAGAAGGTCCAGCCGTCGGGGGTCAGGCGGGTGTCGGCCGCCGCGACGTGGCGGTCCCCGCTGCGGATCAGGAACCGCCAGCCCGTGAGCCGAGTGCGGGGCGGCCTGCCGCCGGCTGCGAGGGTGGACATGCCCAGCCGGTCGAGGACGTGCACCGGAAGGGGGAGTTCGGCGGTCAGGGGCCCCTGGATCGCGCGCAGGGCCGGAGTGTGCGCCTCGTGGACGGCGGTGGGAGAACCGAGTGCCGCGAGGACGCTGCGCAGGGCGGGCGCGGGAGCCGGAGGGACATGCAGCGGCATGGTGGGTCGCCTCTCACTTGGGAGACCTGTGGAACGGGGGCAGGTGCGGACGGCGCTGTCGCATTCTGGGGCCAGAGGGGGGCCGAGGGGCAATGGCCGCGCGCCAACTCTCTGCCTCGTTTGCGGAGTTTATACGACATGTGTTCACGCAGTGTTTCGGCTAGCTGTCCCGCCTATTGCCGGCAAGGCGCTTACCGGTCCCGCTGGCATGGCATTCATGCCGGATGTGCGCGAACGTGCCGCGCTGACCTCGGAGGTTACCGGACGGGGGCTCGGCTGGAAAGCATCGGTTTTGCGGCGCGCGCAAAGTCGAAGAGGAATTTGCGCGAAGCGACTTGCCAGGTGAATGTGCCGAAGCGCCCTTCGGCCAAACCGGCGCGCGCTCCTCGCCACGCACGCCCCCACCGCGTTATGGATCACGGAGGCGGGGCATCATCGACCTTAATGCGCGCCTGGGGGTCCCGGGCCGGGCCCACTCGAGGAGGGACGCTTCGATGGGGGAGAAGGTCGTGGCGGGCGGATTCGACCTGTCCGATCGGCAGCGGTATCGAAGGAAGCTTCACGAGTGTCTGGAGGGGCTGGAGCGACTCCTGGCGGAGAAGAGGTTCGATCGCCCGAAGAACATGATGGGACTGGAGATCGAGCTGAATCTCGCGGGCACCGACGGGTTGCCGAGAATGGTGAATGCGCAGGTGCTGGAGCGGATAGCGAGTCCTGATTTCCAGACCGAACTGGGAATGTTCAACCTGGAGGTGAACGTCCTGCCGCACCGGCTCGGCGGCCGGGTATTCGACCAGCTCGCCGAGGAACTCAGCGCGGGGCTGGGCTATGCCCACAGGCAGGCCGCGGAGATCGACGCCGGCGTGGTGATGATCGGCATTCTGCCGACGATCTCCCGCTCCGACCTGGTCACCGCGAACCTGTCGGCGGTGGACCGCTACTCGCTGCTGAACGAGCAGATCCTGATGATGCGCGGGGAGGACTTCACGCTCGACATCGACGGGGTCGAGCGGCTGATCTGGACCTCCGGGTCGATCGTGCCGGAGGCCGCCTGCACCTCCGTACAACTGCACCTGCAGGTGACGCCGGCCCGGTTCCCGGCCGTGTGGAACGCGGCGCAGGCGGTGGCCGCCGCCCAGATAGCCGTCGGCGCCAACTCGCCCTTCCTGTTCGGACGCGAGCTGTGGCGGGAGTCGCGGCCGCCGCTGTTCACACAGGCCACCGACACCCGGCCGCCCGAGCTCCAGGCGCAGGGAGTGCGGCCGCGCACCTGGTTCGGGGAGCGGTGGGTGGACTCGGCGTACGAGCTCTTCGCCGAGAACGTCCGCTACTTCCCCGCCCTGCTGCCGATATGCGACGAGGAGGAGCCGCTGAGGGTGCTCGCCGAGGGAGGGGTGCCGGCGCTGCAGGAGCTGGTCCTGCACAACGGGACCGTCTACCGCTGGAACCGGCCCGTGTACGGGGTCGCGGACGGGGTGCCGCACCTGCGCGTCGAGAACCGCGTGCTGCCGGCCGGGCCCACGGTCGCCGACGTCGTCGCCAACGCCGCCTTCTACTACGGGCTCGTCCGCACCCTCGCCGACGAGCCGCGCCCGGTGTGGACCCGGCTGCCCTTCGCCGAGGCGGAGGCGAACTTCGACGCGGCCTGCCGGTACGGGATCGACGCGCGGCTGCGGTGGCCGCGCCGGGGTCGGGCCGGGGGCCTGGCGAGCGTGCCGGCCGTACGGCTGGTCCTGGACGAACTGCTGCCGATGGCGGCGGCGGGGCTGGACGCCTGGGGCATCGAGCCCGCGGACCGGGACCACTACCTCGGCATCATCGAGGAGCGCTGCCGGCGGAGGGCGAACGGGGCGACCTGGCAGGTGGACACCTACCACCGGGCCCTGGCGGCCGGGCTGGAGCGGGACGAGGCGCTGTCCGCGACCACCCGGAGGTACAGCGAGCTGATGCACAAGGGCGACCCCGTGCACACCTGGCCCGTGGGCCTGGGGGAGGAGGTGAGCGCCTCGGTCCCTGCGGCGCGCTGAGCCGGCGCGTGGCCGGCGCCGGAGGTGACCGGAGCCGGAGCTGACCGGCGCGCGCGTGGCCGGAGCCGTCCGGTGGTCCCGTTGATCCCGTCGCCCCCCCCGCAGTGATCCTCCCGGTCGCCCGAGGAGGCAGTATGGGGTGGTCGCAACGGGATGGCAGGACGGGAGTCGGGCGTGCGGGCGGATCCGGAGCCGGTGTTCGTGAAGCTGGACGAGGACGGGCGGCGGGGTCTCCTGCGCAACGAGACGCTGCTCGTCCTCGCGCTGTCGCTGGGCGCGAGCGGGGTCTCGGCGCTCATCAGCTTCATCGGCTCGCTCACCAAGCCGGGGGGTCTGAAGGACCAGGCCGCCACGCTCAATGCCTCGCTGGCCCCGGGCCGGCCCTGGCTGGACCTGGCGTGGCAGCTGTTCGGCATCGCGAGCGCGCTGGTCCCCGTCCTGCTGGTGGCGCACCTGCTGACCCGCGAGGGCGCCCCGGGGCTGCGGGGGCTGGGCTTCGACCGCACCCGGCCCCTGGGGGACCTGGCCCGGGGCGCGCTCGTCGCCGCGGGGATCGGGAGTGCGGGGCTCGCCTTCTACCTGGGGGCCCGGGCCGCAGGATTCAACCTCACGGTGGTGCCGGAGGCGCTGCCCGACGTGTGGTGGAAGTTCCCCGTACTGATCCTCTCCGCGCTGCAGAACGCCGTCGTGGAGGAGGTCATCGTGCTGGCCTACCTGCTGCGCCGGCTCGACCAGCTCGGCTGGTCGCCGATGGCCGCACTGCTGGCCAGCTCGGCGCTGCGCGGCTCCTACCACCTCTACCAGGGCGTCGGCGGCTTCATCGGCAACATGGTGATGGGCGCCGTCTTCGTCCTGGCCTACCGCCGCTGGGGGCGGGTGGGACCGCTCGTCGTCGCGCACGCGCTGCTCGACATCGTGGCCTTCGGCGGCTACGCGCTGCTCGCGGGCAAGGTGGGCTGGCTGCCCACGCCGTGATGTGGCGGTGCACCCGATCGGCCCTGCCGGGCGGGGGCGGAGGCCGTACCGGTGCGACGCTGGAGGGGAGTGAGGAGGCGCGCCCGGTGGCTGTTGTGGACTCTCTGGTTCCGTTCGCGCCGTTCTTCGTGCCCGTGGTCAGCGGCCTGGTGGGCGGGGCCAGCCTCCTCATCCGGGACCGCCGCGAGGCACGCAGCTCCGACCACCACTACCGCAGGCGACTGGAGAAGGCCCAGCTGGAGATCCAGTTCCTCAGCGGCTGGATCCAGGCCAAGAAGCTGGCGCCGACCGACTCCCCGGCCCCGGACCCGGAGCCGGGGCGCTGGCTGGACGAGTGCTACGCGTCCGTGCGCCGCGCCAGGGCGGACAAGGGCGGCCGTCACCGGACGGGGCCGGTCTCACTGCGGCGCCTGCTGCTGCTGGGGGAGGCGAGCGGCCCGGCGAAGAGCATGCGGGTCGTGTACTGGATCTCCCTCGTCCTGTTCAACGGGGCGCTCGCGTGGTGGGTGAACGCGCTCGTCGTCGGCGTACCCGGTTTCGCGCACGAGGAGGGCACCTCCGAGTCCGAGGAAGTCGTCTCCTACCTGGCATTGGCGGGCGTCTTCTTCGCCGTGTCGGCCCTCCTGTGGTGGTGGACGGTGCACTTGGGCGCGGCGGAACCGGAGCAGGTCTACCGCAAGCGGATCGACTCGGCCGCCTGGGTGGAGCAGGAGCAGAAGCGGCGGAGTGCCGCGCGCGCGAAGGCGGACGCGAGGGCGCGGTCGAAGGGGGACGAGAAGGGCGACGGGGGCGGGTCCGCGGGCTGACCGGGCCCGGCCGCCCGGCGCCCGCGTCCGTGCCCCGTGGTCACCCCGCCTGTCCGGCCCCGGGCGGGGACGCGAACAGCTCGCCGTCGACGACGGTGACGGCCCGGCCGGTCAGCAGCGTGCGGTCGCCCGCCAGGGTCACCCGTACGAGACCGCGGCGCGCGCCGCCCTGGAGGCCGGTCAGCTCGGTGCGGCCCAGGCGCTCGGCCCAGAAGGGCGCGAGCGCGGTGTGGGCGCTGCCGGTGACCGGGTCCTCGTCGATCCCGAAGGCCGGGAAGAAGCCCCGGGAGACGAAGTCGTAGCCGCGGGAGGGATCCTCGGCGGCCGCGGTGACGATGACGCCGCGCTTGGCGAAGGCGCGCAGGGCGCCGTGGTCCGGCGTCAGCTCGCGCACGGTCTTCTCGTCGGCGAGCTCGATCACGAGGTCGCCGATGTGCGCGGCGGTGTCGTGCACGGAGAGGATCGGCGCCCCGCCGAGCGCGTGGTCCACGGCGGCCGGCGCCGCGACCGGCGTCAGCGAGGACGTCGGGAAGTCCATGGTGATCGTGCCGTCCTCGGCGGTCTCGGCCGTGAGGATCCCGCAGCGCGCGGTGAAGCGGATCCGGCCCGCGGCGAGGCCTGCGGACGCCAGGACGTGCGCCGTGGCGAGCGTGGCGTGGCCGCACATGTCGACCTCGGCGGCCGGGGTGAACCAGCGCAGCGCCCAGTCGGCGTCCCCGCCGGGCGGCAGGGGGTGGGCGAAGGCGGTCTCGGAGAGGTTCACCTCGGAAGCGACCTGCTGGAGCCAGGTGTCCCGGGGGAAGGCGGTGTCGAGGAGCAGGACTCCGGCGGGGTTGCCGTGGAAGGGCCGGTCGGTGAAGGCGTCGACGATTCGGATGCGCATGGGGCGACGGTAGGACGGTTCCTTGATCACCGACAAAGGCCAATCCGGGGTGACTGGACTGGGACCGGTGCCCCGGAGCGGCCTGTGCCCCATGGTGGGCCGCTCAGGTCCGGGAGAGGGCTTTCGTGCCCGACAGCAGGGGGATGCGGTTGAAATTCCCGTCACCGCGGCCGCAGGTCGGGGCGGTGTCGGCCGTGCGGGAGACCTTCGTGCCGGTCGCGGACCGGCCGTCGCGGGCCGTCGGCACCACCGGGTGAAGGACGAGGTGGCAGGGGCCGCGGCCAGGGCCGCAGTTCGGTGTCGTGTCCCGGGTGTCGGAAACGTTCGAGGCGGCCGAGAAGCCCTTGCCGACTGCTCCGAGGCCCCGCGCGACCACGTCGCCACGGGGTCGAGTACCTCGGCGGCTGACTGTCGGCGGTGGCCGCAGGCCCGGGAAGTACGACCATCAGCATGGCAGCGCCGGCGGCGCAGGCAGCGGGGCGAGCCGCTTCCTGCCCCGTCCCTTGTGGCGCACGCATGTCCCCTTGCGTCGGTGCGTCCGCGCGATCGTCGACTGGAAGTTCTGACCGCGATGCACCCCAAGGGGTGCATCGCCCTCGATCGCTGACGACAGGTTCCGATATATCGTTGACGCATCGCGATGGATCAGTGATAGTTGAGGCATCGGAGAACCGATGTCGAAGAAGCGACGACGTGACGAAAGGAGCGCAGTCATGCGTTCACGCGGACAGCACGACCACGGACATGAGCACGGGCGGGGTCACGGCCACTGCGGGCCGGACCGTCGGGAGGAGTTCAGGGGGCTGCGCGCCGCCTTCGGGCCGTTCGGGCCGCCCTTCGGCGGCGGGCCCTTCGGAGGCCGCGGCGGGCGCGGTGGGCGGGGCGGCGGCCGGGCCCGGCGCGGTGACGTGCGCGCCTCGATCCTGGCGCTGCTCGGCGACCGGCCGATGCACGGCTACGAGATGATCCAGGAGATCGGCGAGCGCAGCGGCGGGGCCTGGAAGCCCAGCCCGGGCTCGGTCTACCCGACCCTGCAGCTGCTCGAGGACGAGGGGCTCATCACGAGTGAGAGCGAGGGCGGCAAGAAGCTGTTCACGCTCACCGACGCCGGCCGCACCGAGGCCGAGTCGGGCCCCGACGCGCCCTGGGCCGACGCCGGGCGCGGCTTCGACTTCGAGGCGATGCACGAGGTCCGGACGGCCGGAATCGGCCTGATGGAGGCCTTCGGGCAGGTCTTCAAGACCGGCTCGCCCGAGCAGCGCGAGAAGGCGCTCGGGGTCATCAACGACGCCCGCAAGAAGCTCTACCTGATCCTGGCCGACGAGCACTGAGGGCCGGGAGGCCCGGGCTCCCACGCAGCGCGCCCCGCGAGTCCTCTCGCGGGGCGCGCCGTCGTGTAAGGGGGTGGGGGCG